>DROB01000078.1 GCA_011321985.1 Gammaproteobacteria bacterium
AATAGTTTGATAAGTTTGGATAATCAGCGATACGCCTCAAGTTACATTTAAAGTGCCCTACGTAAACCGCATCAAACCGTATCAAAGTCGTAAACAAACGCCAGTCTGCTTCGGTTAATTGATTACCGAGCAGATATCGGTGACCCGATAAAATATTTTCGACATTATCAAGTTCATTGAACAATCTATCGAAAGCACTTTCATAAGCCTCCTGTGTCGTCGAAAAGCCACAACGATAAACCCCGTTATTGATATTGTCGTAGACAGGTTGATTCACCGCATCGATTCTCTGACGTAACAACGCAGGGTAATAATCTGTTTCTACATCAGTCAATCCATCAAATGCTGAATTGAACATACGGATGATTTCGGATGATTCATTATTGACGATAGTGTTTAACTTTTTATCCCAGAGGACCGGCACGGTGATCTGCCCGGTGAAATCCTCATCGGCTCGAGTATAAACTTCATGCATATAGCGGCTACCATGCAGGTTGTCGATGTATTTTCCGCTATCTGAAAAGGTCCAGCCTTCATCCAGCATATCGGGTTCGACGACAGATAAGCCAACAATATTTTCGAGGTTTTTCAGTTTTCTAAAAATCACTGTACGATGTGCCCATGGGCATGCAGCCGACACGTAAAGGTGATAGCGATCAGCCTCGGCTTTAAAGCCGTCTGTTCCTGTTACGCCTGCACTGCCATCGGCCGTTACCCAGTTCCTATAAGTGGACTCCATGCGTTTGAAGTCACCTTCTTCCATCTCTTTATCCAGCCAGTTATCGACCAGCTTACCTCGTATTAACATACCCATTACACACTCCAGTATTGCAGCGGCCTCTCGCCTGTCAGACAGGAAAACCCCATGCTGTAAATTAATTATTTTGAAAATTTGTTATCAAGGCTTAATACCCCGGCACCATGAACCGACAGTAACAATAGACCACCGGCAATGCTGATGTTTTTCATGAACAGTATCATCTGGATCTGATCAGCAAAGTTTGAGTGGAAGATGATGCCTGCTACCACGCTAAACCCGGCCAGTGCATACGCTGCCCATTTCACTTTAAAACCGGTAATAACCATAAGACCAGCGATGATCTCCAGCACGATAACGACAGGCAGAAGTCCGCCTGGCACTCCCATGCTTTCCATATAACCCGCTGTGCCCGCATAACCTTCACCCAGTTTGCTTAAACCGGCCAGTAAAAAAATATGGCCTAATAAAATACGCCCCAGTAGTTCGATTGCATTGTTCATTTTTTCTCTCCTGTGCAGAGTGGTTTGATTGATGGGCTCATTATGAGCTTATTAAATAGATATAAAAGCGCATAATTTAGCCTTTAAATATCTATTTATTAGATGTATAGTAATAATATGAATATACCCAGAGTCACCCTTGATCAATGGCGGGCACTGCAGGCTGTCATCGATTCTGGCGGTTATGCACAGGCCGCCGAACAGCTGCATCGTAGCCAGTCTTCGGTCAGTTATGCCGTCAACCGTCTACAGGAACAACTAGGCCTCAAGCTGATGCATATCGAAGGCCGCAAAGCTGTACTGAGCGAGGCCGGCAAAGTCCTGTTGCAGCGCTCTCGTCAGTTGCTGGCCGATGCCGGCGCAATCGAACAGCAAGCCCATCACCTCGAACAGGGCTGGGAGGCTGAAATTCGTTTTGCTGTAGAAGCGGCATATCCCACGCAGAAGTTGATGGATGTCCTGAAACAATTTGAGGCACTCGGAAAAGATACACGTATCCGTCTGCAGGAGGTGGTGCTATCAGGTGCTGAAGAGGTTTTACTCAATGGTGAGGCTGATCTGGCTATCAGTCCTTATGTACCACACGGTTTTTTAGGTGAAGAGCTGGTCAAGGTACGTTTTATCGCTGTCGCGCACCCGGATCATGGCCTGCATAAACTTGATCGAGACCTCACCGTGCACGACCTGAACCGGGAAACCCACGTCATGGTGAGTGATTCTGGCAGTAAGGGTATCGATGCTGGCTGGCTGAGTGATTCGCACCGCTGGTCGGTTGCCAGCCTGGAGTCTGCACGCAAGCTCATCAGCAATGGCCTGGGGTTTGGCTGGTTACCGGAAAATGAAATTCAACAGCAGGTTAAGGGTGGCGAATTAAAACGTCTACGCCTCAGGGAAGGTGCACAGAATATTGGCAACCTCTACCTGATTTATGCCGACCCCGAACAGGTCGGTCCAGCAACCCGCCGGCTGGCCGAGATACTAAAATCATGCCGATAGATACATGAGTCAGAATATTACAGCTCGTGTGACTGAACAGAGATGCACGTTCTTATCACCACCACACTCCGTAGATCAGAAAGTTCCCAGGTGAAAATCATCGCCACCTCCATTAATTTATTGCATTCTTCCAGAACCATCCGGTATGACCAATGTCACATACCCCTGCCCGCCGGTGCTGTTAGAATACGCACTACGTCACTTTAAACAAACGAACCGAATCATGCCTGAGCCGATATCGAAACTAGTTAAGCCTCTACAGATCTTCTGGCAGGATAAACGCAATTCACCCCGGTTTCTACCGTTGGTCATCCTGCTGTTGACGGTATTGCTGGTCATCATCTTTAAATTACTGCAACCGGCACCACCGGTAAAAGTTCAGCAAGAAAAGATCTGGACAGTTCAGACACACCGTCTCAGCAAGGGTGCCAAATCACCTCAGTTAGAACTCTACGGCTATGTCGAATCTCCGTTTACAGCGACCATCACATCCAGTATCAACGCCGATGTCAAATCACTGGATGTCAAAGAAGGTGAACACGTCAAGCTCGGTCAGACACTCATCACACTCGATGATGCCGAAGTCCAGCTGGCGCTCGATGAAAAAAATTCCAACGTCGCCGAACTTAAAGCACAGATCATCTCAGAAAAAAATCGATACAAGAATGATCTGAGCGCATTAAAGATCGAAAAATCACTGGTGGCACTGGCGGAGAAAAAACTGGCACGTGAAGCCAGGACCAGCAAGAGCAAACTCACCAGCCAGAGCAGTTATGATGCTCAACAACAGGCACTCAATAACCAGCGGCTGGCACTCAACACAAGGCAACTGAGCGTCACCGATCACCCTGCCCGACTGGCACAGCTCGAAGCCAGGCTCGCGCGCAATCATGCACTCACCGAGCAGGCAAAAATCGACAGAGAGAGGGCTGTTATCAGTGCGCCCTTCGATGGCATCATACTGAAAACCAGAACATCACCTGGGGAACACATCAGGCCGGGAGAAACCTTGCTCGAACTCTACGCCACCTCCGAAGTGGAGTTACGTGCCCAGCTTCCGCATAGATTTATTCCTGTAGTAAAACGGGCCATCGCAGATCAGACCATGTTACAAGCGGTAATACAGACCGAGACGGGCGAGCACACGGTTTCACTCAGCAGGCTATCCGGTTCTATCGATGACGACAGTAATGGGGTCGATGCCATATTCAGTGTCGACAAAGAAATGCTTGAGAGCCTGACTATCGGTGACACACTGAAGATGCGGTTAGAACTACCAGCTATCGATGATGTATACAGCGTACCCGTATCCTCGATCTATGGCACAAACCGGCTCTACCGTGTTGAAGATGAGCGACTGGCTGTGATGAAGGTAGAAAAACTGGGTAGACAATACCAGGGGAATAAACAGTTTATCCTGGTGCGAAGTGACCGCCTGCGCGCCGGTGATGAAATAATAACGACTCAGCTACCGCACGCAGTGAGTGGTCTCAAGGTAAAGATCAACAATCCGACTGCTGAAGAAAAAGTTCCCTCACGAAATATCACTTCACAGAACACGGCTAGCGAACGGCCATGACGGAGGAAGCAACACCGTATTCAGAGCCGTCGGAAAAAGCCTCAACCGATACTCCCCCCGCTGCTTCAGGTGGCTTCATCCATCTGTTTGCGCAACATAAAGTCGCAGCAAACCTGCTGATGGCGATGATGATTATCTTCGGTGCATACAGCCTGACGAAACTGAATAAACAGTTTTTTCCCAATTTCGCACTCGACTATATCAGTGTGCGCGTCATCTGGCCGGGTGCCAGTGCCGAAGATGTCGAACGTTCGATCACCATACCACTGGAGCAGGCATTACGTACACTTGATGGCGCGAAAGAGATGACTTCGACTTCATCTCGTGGCTCGAGTGTCATCGTCGTCGAATATGAAGAAAATACCGACATGGGTGTCGCCCTCGATGAAGTGAAACAGTTTGTCTCCAATATCCGCCACCTGCCGAGTGATGCAGAAGATCCGATCGTCACCAAGATCGCACACTACGAACCGGTAGCGACCATCATCCTGACAGCCGAAGGCGAACTCGAAGAGCTGCGCCCACTGGCATACGAATTTGAACGTGAGCTACTGGACCAGGGCATAGCCAGGGTACAGTTCAGCGGTCTACCCGAGCAGGAAATCGCCATCGAAGTCAATGCCAGTCAGATCCAGCAGCTAGGATTATCACTGAACCAGATCGGCGATCGTGTCGTCAGTCAGAGCCAGGATATACCGGCAGGAACAGTCGCAGAGAATGAAGCTGCACGTGAAGTTCGAGGGTTACAGCGTAAACGTGATGTTCAGGCATTTTCATCGATGGAACTGTTGACCACGAAGACCGGACAGAAACTGACACTCGATGATATCGCCAGCATACAACAGAGGCCAAAAGAAAATCAGGTAGAAATTTTTTACCAGGGAAAACCAGCCGTGCTGATGAACCTGCAACGAACCGAAAGTGCCGATGCACTGAAATCAGCCGAAGTCATGCAGCACTGGTTAACGCTGACAAGAAGCCACCTGACTCCGGCTGTAAAACTGATCGTCTTCGACGAAAAATATTCTCTGATACAACAACGCATCGACCTGTTACTGAAGAACGGTATCAGTGGGTTAGTTCTGGTGCTAGCCATCCTGTACATCTTCCTGAACGGGCGTGTCGCATTCTGGGTTGCTGTCGGTATCCCGACCTCATTCCTGGGCGCATTAGGTGTTTTATACCTGTTCGGAGGCAGCATCAATATGATCAGTCTGTTCGGACTGATCATGACACTGGGCATCATCGTCGATGATGCCATCGTCGTCGGTGAAGATGCACTCACCCACTACCAGTCGGGTGAAAATTCCTTGCTGGCAGCCGAAGGCGGTGCTGTGCGTATGCTGGCACCGGTGATGTCTTCCTCACTGACTACCGTGGCCGCCTTTCTACCATTGATGATGGTGACAGGCATAATCGGTTCGATACTTTTCGATATCCCGTTCGTCGTCATCTGCGTGATCATCGCTTCATTGATCGAGAGTTTTCTCATCCTGCCCGGCCACCTGCGTCACAGCTTTCATAAAAATCACCACAGAAAAA
>DROB01000079.1 GCA_011321985.1 Gammaproteobacteria bacterium
ACGCACCGGTGCTGTCGATGCCACCTGTTTCATCAATATTGAACATCTGCTACTGATTATTGCTAGGGAGCATCAATCATTAATCAACGCCAGGCAGATCTCGAAGTACAGAAAAGCACTTGGTGAATCAGAGAAAAGGTGTACCTCGCTGCTCGATAGCTCACGTGACGCGATAGCCTATATACATGAAGGCATGCATGTCTATTCGAACCAGTCTTACCTGGATGTTTTTGATATAGAAGAATCCGATGATCTGGAAGGACTTCCCGTTCTCGATATGGTCGCTATAGAAGGTCGAAATGATTTTAAATCTTTCCTCCGTGACTACACCAGAAATGAAGACCATGTAGAGAAACTGGATACCACTCTACGCAGACCGGACGGCGCTGAATTCAAAGGTGAGATGGAATTTTCTCCGGCCCAGATCGATGGCGAACCCTGCGTTCAGATAATCATCCGCAAAGAGGATGCCACATCCGAAGAACTTGAACGACAGCTGAAAATGCTCAGCCAGAAAGACCAGTTAACCGGCCTGTACAATCGTCAATACAATATCGAAAAACTTGAAACGGTTATTGCTGATTGTGCCGAAGAAAAATACACTGCAGCCATGATGGAGATCCACGTCGATAACTTCGACGAGATAAAAAATTCTGTCGGTGTCGTAGATGCAGATCAGTACATCATCGAAGCAGCAAAAGTACTCGCTGATACCACAGGCCCAGATGACATACTTTCACGATTCACTCACGACTGCTTTTCTATCATCGCTATCGATTACAATAAAGACAACATCGAAAGCTATGCCTCTGATTTACAGAAAGCCATCTCATCTCTCGAGACGAATATAAATGGCACCAATATCAACACCACATGCAGCATCGGCATCACCCTCATCGACAGTGATTCACCTGCCTATAATGATATTCTGGCTCGACTGGAAAAGGCGATCGCTACAGCGAAAAAACACGGTGCCAACCAGATATTCACCTACATCCCTGACAAGGGTGAACTGACTCGCCACGAAGCTGACACACAATTTAAAGAACAGCTCACCCACGCTCTAAAGAACGACCAGTTCCTCCTGCACTATCAGCCTATCGTCAGCCTGCATGGTGATACCGACGAACGCTACGAAGTCTTCGTCAGGATGCAGAGCAAGGATGATAAAAAAATCGTGATGCCACAGGACTTTCTCCCTGCAGCAGAACGCATCGGCATGGCTATCGCCATCGATCGGTGGGTGTTATATAAGACCATACAGGAATACGCAGAGAGAGAAAAAAATGGTAAGAACACGCGTTTCTTTATCAAGTTATCGGCACCGTCTATCAAAGACACGACTTTGATAGACTGGTTAAGTTATCAGATAAAAGAAAAAAATATTCCACCCAATACATTAAATTTTGCCGTCAAAGAAACGGTTGCTGTAACCAACCTGAAAAACGCCAAAACTCTCTCACAGGATTTGAAGAAACTGCAATGCGGCTTCATCCTGGATGATTTTGGCACCGGCACTAATCCATTTCAGTTACTCGATCATATCCATGCTGATTATGTCAGGATGGAACGCAGCTTTATGGAGAACCTTGCTGAAAACCCCCAGAATCAGGAATCGATCAAACTCCTGGCTGAGCAAGCGGCAGAGCTGGGCAAGTTGAGCATCGCGCAACATGTGCCCGATGCAGCCAGTCTATCCATCTTATGGGGAATGGGCGTTAACTTTATCCAGGGTTATTTCCTGCAGGAACCCATGCCTTCTATGGAATATGACTTCACTGAAATGTCGGGTTAGCTTCATAGAGAAACCCGGATCCCTCCGATTTATCCATAGCACCGGGATGAGCTGCCATCAGAAATAAAGAGAGAGGTAAAATGACCTTTCACCTTTTTCTGATACTCATGATTCAAAGATGAATCAATCAACACCCCTGATTTTTCTACCACACCTGACTTAAAAAATTACCACTTCACTTGAGGGCACCTCTGCTCATTCATAGACCAGGAACCTCTGAATATTCATTGGACATAAAAACACGGTCCGATATAGTATAGGGCACCTCTATAGATCCTCCACTGGAAGCCGATAATGGATACACGACGCTAATCTGGAAAGCTGATCCCTGGCAACTGAACTATTACCATAAGATGTCCTCATAGGAGGACACTTATCAATTCACTAATATGGCTGAAGAACTATGAAAGCATCCGATCTGTTTGTAAGTTGTCTGGAAGAAGAAGGTATCGAATACATCTTCGGTGTACCCGGGGAGGAAAATGCTGATTTCATGATGTCACTGGAAGAATCAGAGAAAATCAGATTCATCCTCA
>DROB01000080.1 GCA_011321985.1 Gammaproteobacteria bacterium
ATAATCTCCCGTCGACGACAACCCCGCTATCCATCTCAGGCACACCATCAGCATCTGCATATGCTGACAAATCCAGCTCTCCTGTCTTAAATTCAGCTTCCGTCTGCGCCGAGGGGTTTACTATCCACGCAGTGCTCGTTCCATAGCGTAGTACATAGGCCTTAGTCTCACTGACAAATACCATATCATGCGGATTACTTAATATGGCACTACCAGCGTCATTTGTCGAGAACTGCCACACCGGTGTCTGCGGATCACTGCTGGAGAACTTCGTGATATTATTACCGGCAAAGGCACGTTCGATACGATAAAAATTCTTCCTGAAAGCCGCCACGGTAATATCACTCGCTGTCGGCAATAATTCATTCAATGAAATCCTGTCACCATTCCCATCTTTACTGATAACGGAATGTGCCCCACTGCTAAAATCAGCCGCGACCGTGGCGATGATCGCATTGGCATCAGTCGCACCTGAGCCACTCCCCTGTGTGCAGGAAACCAGTATCGATAAGGTCACCAATAGACCTGTTAGTTTTATGTTTTTCATATTAGCCTCTTCAGAAGGAATAATTGTAAGTTAAAGAAAGATTGAGCCCAGGAGTTGGGCGGTTAAAAAAATACTGGACATGTTCATCCAGGATATTATTTACTTTGAGTTCGATGTTTGATTGCTTGAGATAGTGACGAACTGACAGGTTGACCAGATTCACATCATCACCTTTCAACAGGTTGCTCCTGTCGTAATAAAGGTTTCTTTTTATGTCGAATTCGACACTATATGTCCAGTTTTTTAATAGATACGCATAGCGCAAACCGAAACTCTGCCGGTAATAACCGGGCAATGCCTTGCCACTGAAACTATTTATATCTGTTTTATTGATACTATCGATGAATGATATATTTGCGTTTATGGTATGCCGTTCTGATGGTCTGATTTTTATTGTCGACTCGGCACCCTGCACCACAGCATCTGAGATATTTTCGGGTACACCGATACCTTGACCGTTGTATATGCGAACGATCAGATCTTCAATCTTGTTATAAAATATTCCCGTATATAATTCTGCATCATGCAACCAGCTATAGGGTTCAAACCATGTGTAGGTAACCCCGAAATCTGTATTTAAAGCTTTTTCCTGTTTCAGGCCGGTATTGCCCAGAAGGAGCCCTTCTCCACCGAACAGTTCAAAAAATGATGGAGCTCGATTATAGACGCCCATATTCGCTGTCACATAAGTTTTCTGGTTTATACGGTATTTCACACCCAACTGAGGGTTGATAAATCGATAATCATTTTTAAACGCAGATGTTGTGGTACCGAAGATATCCGTTACCGACGTAATCTCGTCAGAAATTAACTGGTAACGTAATACAAGATTAAGGATAAGACGCTGTTGATCAAAATAGGACACATTTTCAACGGACATTTCGATACGGTTACGGACATTTTCTCCGCTATCCGTCAATGCCTGTGAACTATTGATCGAATAGGTTTCTCTGCTCAGGGAAGTAAGCATCTTCCACTGCCTCGCCTGTTGATCGATTTCAGAAAATAATTGTACCCCTTCTTTTTTGGTAATACTCTCTGTATGCTGATCAAAAAAACCGATCTGTGCCAGGCTATCATCGAAAACTTCTCTTTTTCTCGATGCAAATAATTTGATATTCAAATTCAGGTTATCCAGTTGAAACCGGTGCGCATTAAGCTGTGCCAGTAGATCATACTGTTGAGTATCGAGGCTGGTCTGCACCTCCTCACTATTCGTTACGCTCGGTATTCCTTTTTCCCTGTCCAGCAAGCTCATCCGTATATCACTATCATAATCATCACTGAACCGGTGTTTCCAGGTGGCTACCAGAGCCAGGTGTTTTACACCCTCATTATTACGTTTCTCATTATTATCATCCGTCTGATTGAACTGAGTGCCGTTATCATTGACAAAACTGAAGTCATTCCTGCTCTGCAAATAGCTGGCACTTAACAGGATATTTTCCTGCCCGGTCGACAGGGTAGATGTCCCACTGAGTTTGTAGGTACTGAAACTACCAACACTGGCACTTAACTGGTGATTGTTCTCTCCGGCATGCTGACGGGTAACGATGTTGACCGCACCGCCGATGGAAGGTCGGCCTAACTCAAGCGGAGTCGAACCACGATAGATCTCGATACGTTCGATCGAATCTACCGGAATAAAACTGAGATCAACGGGGCCGCCAGAGGCATCATTTAACGGTACGCCATCGAGATAGATAATGACCTGTTCATTGCTGATGCCTCGTAGAACGATAGTCGACAGGCTACCCTGGCCACCTGTTGGTCTCGTCTGTACCCCCACTTCCTGCTTCAGAATTTCAGGCAGACTAACAAAGCTGTCCCGTAGACGGCCTGCATCAACAACGGAATAGGCTGAAGGTGTTACCTCCAGGTCAACTTCACCTACACCTGGTGCTGTTTCACCTTCATCGATGAGGACATGCAGCTTCTCATCAGCATAACTTTCCTGCGCACACACCAGGGAACCATGCAAAAGCAGGCATGCAAAATAAATATATCGATTACAGATTAATTTGTGAGTTCTGATGAGCAATTTTTTCGCCATTTCTGCAACACCGAGTATTCACCAGGCAGAGCAATATGTTATACATCTTTGTTTCTGATGTAGCGAAAAGCAGACGAGGACAGAGGATATCCCGGGACAGAAGGATGTCACGCGTAGCCAGGTCGGCCGCCCTCCGCGACTTCTGTAATCACACCTGGCCGGTCTCCGGGCTTAGGGTGTGTATCCTGTGGATACCTGATCCATTTCCTTCCCGCCTGACGGCCATCACTTTTTGATAGCCGCTTAGCAGTGGTCAAATGAATCTCACCCATCACCGTTGCGGGGGCAGCGCCGGATTCACCATCAGCCCGTAGACTGGCGATTCACCAACTTCCCGATTATCCTGTTCGCAAAAAGATCCTTCTGCGACAGGCACCTGATGTTGAAATTTTTCAATTAATACATATATTACACAACAGATAACGATAAGATACCCTCCCATTTGGGAGTGAACTTTTCTTTTCCAAAAATATCTGTGTATTACAATAGAAACTTAATCATAAGAAGAAGCACAAACATGTCTAATCTGGAAGCCATACTAAGCCTCAAACAACACGTACAAAATCACATCATCGGGCAGGAAAAACTGGTTGATCGACTGCTCATCGCCCTCCTGGCCGATGGTCACCTGCTGGTGGAAGGGGCACCGGGTCTGGCAAAAACCAAAGCCATCAAGATACTGAGTGAAGGCATCGAAAGTAATTTTCACCGCATCCAGTTCACCCCCGACCTGCTGCCCGCCGACCTGACGGGTACAGAAGTCTATCGTCCACAGGATGCCTCCTTTATCTTCCAGCAAGGTCCACTGTTCCATAATCTGGTACTGGCCGATGAGATCAACCGGGCACCGGCCAAGGTTCAGTCTGCCCTGCTGGAAGCCATGGCAGAACGGCAGATCACCGTCGGCAAGGTCACCTACCCGCTGCCCGAGTTATTCATGGTGATGGCGACACAGAACCCGATCGAGCAGGAAGGCACCTATCCACTGCCCGAAGCACAGCTTGACCGCTTCCTGATGCATGTCAGCATCGGGTATCCTGAAGCAGCTGCCGAAAAACAGATCCTGCAACTGGTCCGCCAGGAAGCAAAACGACAGCCTCTTTTCGAGGCGGCGATGGTCGAAAAGATAAGTCAGCAGAGTATCCTCGATGCGCGCAACGAGGTTCTCGACATGCACATGGCAGACAACCTGGAAGAATATCTGTTGCAACTGGTACTGGCTACCCGAAACCCTGCTGCCTACGGTGATGATCTGGCGAACTGGATGTTATACGGTGCCAGTCCGCGTGCGACCATCGCTCTCGACCGCTGCGCACGCGCCCATGCGTGGTTGGATCAGCGAGATTTTGTCAGCCCGGACGACATCCAGGCCATCGCATTCGATGTCCTGCGCCACCGTGTTATTTTAAGTTATGAAGCAGAGGCAGACGGAGTAACACCGGATAGCTTTATCCAGGAGCTGATCGCCCGTGTTGCGGTTCCTTAAAGTAGAAAAGAGCGTATCCCTCAGATGAACGCAGATAAAAAAGCCGATGGCATCACGTGGATCAGTCCTCAATCACTGATCCAGCTACGCATGCAGGCCCGTCAGCTATCGTTGAATAAAAGCAAGATACACGCCAAACAGGGCGGTGCTTACCTGTCGTCTTTCAAAGGACGCGGTATGGAGTTCGATGAATCCCGTATCTATCAGGCGGGTGATGACATCCGTAATATAGACTGGCGTGTCACCGCACGTACCGGTACCGCGCATACGAAAGTTTTCCGTGAAGAGAGAGAACGTCCCGTATTGCTGTGGCTGGACCTGAATGACTCCATGATGTTCGCCACACGTAATAAATTCAAGTCCGTTATCGCCGCTGAGATCGCAACATTGATCGCCTGGAGCGCAGCCAATAACAATGACCGTATCGGTGCCCTGATTTTTTCACCCGAAGAACATATCGAGATTAAACCACGCCGGGGGAAATCGGCGGTACTCAATTTTATCGGTCAGATATCAAAACACAGAGCATGGAACGGTACCCATACTCCCGTCCAGCCAGACTCAAAACGATACATGGCATCCGCCATTTCGCGCCTGCGCAAGGTCACACATCCCGGCAGCCTGATCTTCATGATAAGTGATTTTCGCGACATGGATGAAAAAGCCTGGTCTCACCTCGCCAACACAGCGAGACATAATGACATCATCCTGATAAAAATAACCGACCCTATCGAAATGGATCTGCCTCCAGCAGGGAGCTATAAGTTAACCGACGGAATCCGCGAGCTACAGATACGGACATCAAAAAATGTGAGAGAAAACTACCACCGACGCTATGCCGATACAAATACGCAATTAGAAAAATTTTGCAGACAGAATCGTATACACCTGATCTCTATCTCGACCGGCGATGATAGCATCAATAAGTTGATATCCGGCCTCGGTGCCCAACCGTCTAACAAGAGACAACGACACCTGCTCCGATGAACCCGCAGACATTAGCACCACAGGGTGTAAACCCTGAACTTCTCGAACTACGGGACATACATCTGCCTCCCCCTGTTTCGTGGTGGCCACTCGCACCTGGCTGGTGGCTGCTGTTAGTGGCAGTACTGATATTGATTATTGTCTTTTTCATCACAAGAAAAATACACCAGAAGCGGCAACTCAAAAGAGACATCCACAGTGAACTGGACAATATAAAAAAGGCTTACCAGCAGACCCAGAATAAATCACAACTGGCTAAATCATTATCTGTTTTATTGCGCCGAGCCAGCATCAGTTATTACCCGGATACCGGTGATACAAAAAATAATATTGCCGGTCTAACCGGTAAAGACTGGCTGGCCTGGCTCGATAGCACGAATACGTACTCACAGAAGAGCACCCGATTTCAGAGCGACACGGGGGATGCCTTGATCAATGCACCTTATCTACCCGATGACACAGACTTTGGGTTTGATGCCCAGGCATTGATCGCGCTAACCGAGTCATGGTTATTATCGAAGCACAAAAACAGGCAGGATAAACACGTATGATATCGTTTATCTGGCCATGGGCTATCGCCGCTCTACCGTTGCCGTTTTTACTGCGTCTCATCCTGCCACGCGCAAAAAAAACCAACGATGCCGCACTGCGCGTGCCTCGATTATCTGACTACTCGCACGGCGACAGCCAGTCTCATCGTGATGCAAAAACCCGTTGGCCATTACTGTTATACACGCTCGCCTGGGTATGCCTGATCATCGCCGCTGCCAGACCACAATGGACCGGGGAAGCTATCGAACTACCGGTGAGCGGTCGCGACCTGATGCTGGCGATAGATATCTCGAAAAGCATGGATCTTCCCATCCGCCATAAGCTGCGCTCTGTAAGCCGTATTACAGCGACAAAAGCTGTCGCCAGCGCGTTCATAGAAAAACGGGTCGGTGATCGTATCGGCCTGATCCTGTTCGGTGACCAGGCCTATGTCCAGGCACCTCTTACTTTTGACAGGACCACGGTCAATGTCCTGTTGCAGGAGGCCGTCACCGGACTAGCCGGTTCGGCAACAGCGATCGGTGATGCCATCGGTCTCGCGGTCAAACGTCTGCACGATAAAGATGAAGCCTCGATCAATGGTGCACCTGACAACATCAGTGAAGACCGTGTTTTAATCTTATTAACAGATGGAGTCAGCAACCGTGGAGAGATCACTCCACTGAAAGCGGCTGAACTGGCAAAAAAACTGGGGCTAAAAATCCACACCATCGGGATAGGCAACCGCGGCTCACGTGAACTGGATGAACGCACCTTACGTGCCATTGCTAAAATCACAGGTGGACGATACTTTCGCGCTTACAATACCAGTGATCTCAGTAATATCTATGCACTGCTCGACAAACTCGAACCCGTCGAAAAAGACATGAAAAGTTATCGTCCGATCAGGTCTCTTTTCTATATCCCTCTAACAGCAAGCCTTATCTTTGCTGCGTTACTCGCTCTGTTCCTGTACGTGCCCGGGTTTTCGTTTGCACGGCCTCCAGCAACACCTCACGGCGAACGGGAGCAGGCATCATGAACCAGATCATACAAGGTGCACTCAACGAGCTTCCCTCCATCCTGAATACCCTGCACTTTATCCGTGCCGACTGGTTTTATGCGTTCATCCCCCTGGCCATCTACCTGTTACTCGCCTTTAAAACATCATTCAATGATAAAAACTGGCAGTCGGTTATC
>DROB01000081.1 GCA_011321985.1 Gammaproteobacteria bacterium
CAAGCACACCGGAAACGGATAATATTGAAAAATACCGATACAGGAAAAATTTGAACTGGTTCACAAAAAATCAGGTCTACGATAGGCAAATACTTCATTTTGGGCTATAAATAAAGTATTAGCTTTCCTCCCTCATTACCCGATCACTAGTCATTAATATATGAAAGATAGAAGATCAGACTATGACATCACGGATGACGTACACCTAAACGATGCTGACAGCGTTCTTGGTGCAGTATGCACTATATTTCGCAGTGCATTTAAACAGTTTAACGAGACCGCATTGACTCAGGCCTTCGAAGACTGTGAACGTCTGTTTGAAGGCGACTACCTCACTTATCTACCCTGCGACACCCTGTACCACGACAAACAACACACCCTGGATATGACCCTGGCTCTCGCACGCCTGATCAATGGTCATGAACGCAGTGTTGCCAAAGGCAAGCGTCTCGGTGCTGAACGCGCGGTCACCGCGATCATCACAGCCTTATACCATGACTCGGGTTATATCAGACATAAACATGATCACCATCACTTCAATGGTGCCGAGTACACACCCATCCATGTCAGCCGCAGCGCCGATTTTTTAAAGCGCTACCTGTACAAGATCAACCTCGGTGAACATGCACAGATTGCCGCCAATATGGTGCACTACACCGGATATGAGATCGCCCCGCAAAATATTCGTCTACCTGATAATAAATGGCACCTTGTCGGGCATATGCTGGGCACTGCCGATCTGATCGCTCAGATGTCAGATCGTTGTTACCTCGAAAAATGCCGTGATCGCCTCTATCCGGAGTTCGTACTCGGTGGACTCTCCGTCACCACCGATGAACAGGGAAATGAAATCGTATTGTATGAATCAGGAGAAGACCTGCTTCGTCGAACACCGGCTTTTTATGCCAGTGAAGTAGAAAACCGCCTGAACAAACTGTTTAACAAGGTCTACGAATACGAGATCGCACATTTTGATGGTGAACGCCACTATGTGAACGGATTGGGTAAAAATCAGGCGCGACTAAAAAGAATATTAAAAGCAGATAACTTCAGCATGCTACGTCGCAAACCACCCGAAAATTATGGCACCAGAAATTTTCCCGGACTGGAAGCATTCCTTAATCAACATCCGTTGAAAAAAGAAAAACGCGGTTAATCAGGGTGTCTCTGAACAAGTATCATAAATTCTACGTGCTATCAGTATAGCCTAGAACGTGCACCCGACCTGTAGGAGCAGTTTGCAAACCGCAATACCGTCAGCATTAGTTAAACCTCTCTTAACCAAAAGATAGCTACCGGCCATTAGCTGACCTTTAAAAAAATTATTTTGCCGCGAAGGACGTGCCCGAGCGAAACGATCATTTAATCTCACACAATAACTGTTGTTGGTTCAAGTCTTAACCAGGGAACCTGTAAAATACCCGGGTCAAACAGGTACAGATAAAAGCTCTAACATCGTAGCTTCATCGATAACTCGGACACCCAGCTTTTCTGCTTTACTCAACTTTGACCCGGCTTTATCACCGGCTAGCAAATAATCCGTTTTAGCCGATACGCTGCCCGTTACTTTTGCACCGACGGCGAGCAGTTTTTCTTTTGCTTCACCACGAGACATGGTTGGCAGAGTCCCGGTGATGACCACCGTCTTGCCTGTAAACGCACAATGGTTGTCAGCATCTGACTCACTCTGTTCAACATCCTCTATCCTGATACCGGTAGGCGGTAACAGTAATTGATCGATAACATCCAGATTATGTTGCTGCTGAAAAAAATGCACGATATGTTGTGCGACGATCGGCCCGATATCCTGCACTTCGATCAACTGTTCATAGTCGGCATCACGCACTGCCGGCCAACGCTTGAATTCATTGGCCAGATTGATGGCCGTTGCCTCTCCCACCTCTCTTATACCAAGGGCATAGATAAATCTTGCCAGAGAAGGATGCTTGCTGTTCTCTAAAGCCAGGAGAAGGTTGGACGCAGACTTTTCAGCCATACGGTCTAAAGCAACCAGTGAATCCATCTCTAACTGATATAAGTCTGCGGGCGTAGCGATCAATTTTTCTGCGACTAATTGCTCGATCAGTTTATCGCCAAGGCCATCGATATCCATCGCTTTACGCGAAGCAAAATGTTTTATCGCTTCCGCACGTTGTGCCTGGCAGAACAGACCACCCGTGCAACGGGCAACGGCTTCGCCTTCGATCTGTTCTACGCTAGAACCACAGACCGGACAATGAGTCAGCATCTGTATCTCGGGTAATGTTTTTTTTCTGGAACCGGGTACGACACGCACGACTTCGGGTATCACATCACCCGCCCGCCTGACGATAACCTTATCCCCTACTCGTACATCCTTACGCCGGATCTCATCCATATTATGCAAGGTGGCATTGCTCACGGTCACACCACCGACAAAAACGGGTTCCAGTCGAGCTACCGGGGTAATGGCTCCGGTCCTGCCAACCTGAAAATCGATATCGATGATGCTACTCATCTCTTCCTGCGCTGGAAATTTGTGTGCGATGGCCCAACGGGGAGCACGCGCGACAAAACCCAGGCGTTTTTGTAATGCCACAGCATCGACCTTATAGACGATGCCATCGATATCATACGGCAGCCTGTCACGGCGGCTGGATATATCTTCATAATATGCCAGACACGCTTCAACGCCTGTGATGCGTTTTATCTCTTCACATACGGGGAAGCCAAATTGTTTTAACTGTTGCAGGATCTCATAATGAGTATCGGCGAGTTCACCACCTTCGACGATACCCGTAGAATAACAATATAAACTCAGCGGTCGTCTGGCCGTGATGGCCGGATCGAGTTGCCGCAGACTACCCGCAGCAGCATTGCGTGGATTAGCGAATTCTTTTTCACCTTTGCTCCTCGCCACTCGATTGAGATCCTCAAAACCTTTCTTGGGCATAAAAACTTCACCGCGAACCTCCAGGACATCAGGGTAGTTATCACCCAGAAGTTTCAGAGGAACACTCTGCAAGGTCCGGATGTTCTGTGTGACGTTTTCACCCGTCGTACCGTCACCCCGTGTCGCTGCATAGATCAACTGGCCTTTCTCATAACGTAGACTGATCGCCAGACCATCAAGTTTGGGCTCAGCCGTAAATTCGATTTCCTCTTCACTCTGCAGCCTGTCCTGTACACGCTGGTTAAAAGCATACAGATCTTCTTCATTGAACACATTATCGAGTGACAGCATCGGCATCTGATGCTGTATCTGACCAAAGGCGGTGAGCGGTTTAGAACCCACACGTTGGCTAGGCGAATCGGTTGTTACCAGTGCCGGGTATTTTTCTTCGAGAGCGAGTAGCTTCTTATACAGACGATCGTACTCTGCATCTGGGATATGCGGGTCATCTAATACGTAATATTGATAGGAATGATAGCGAAGTTTCTCTCGCAGATCTTCGAGTTGCTGTTCAACTTTAGAGGACATTTTCGTATCTATTTTTACCACAGAGACATGGCTATCACGAAAGAGCTGCCCTTCCGCTGCCAGGATATCGGCCTCTTCAGGTCTCAGTCGAAAGTTCGGAGGTTTCGCCGTTGATAAAATCCTGTACCTGTTTACGATAATTTTCCGCGTCCTGTTCGGTCAGCGTTTCACGTTTATGGCTACACAGTCTCGCATCCAGCAAACCCGCCAGCTGGTAACTGCGTTGCAGCATCTCGGTCAGATCATCGAGTGGATCCATGCCTCCTATCTTCATGAACACGGTCAGCCCCGATGTTTTTAGATCATGGATAGTATCGGCATCAAATGAGCCTGGTTCTAACATATTGGCCAGACTGAAGACACAGCGGTTTTCCGGTTTATAGTGAAAGATATTCATCTCCCCAAAACTTAACCCCATCGCCTGCGCCGAGCTATTTATCTGGGCACCCGCAAGCAGGTTTTTACCGTTCGGATCATTTTTAGGCAGGATATACAACACGATAAAATCCGATGGCATCCTGCTCTCCTGCGATTTTATCGTAGCTGCCTCCTCCAGAGCAGTGTCTTCCACACGCGGTCCCGCTCCTGTGATGATCCGCACCTCACCGACTCCCTCATCGACATCGTCCAGGTTATTTGCTGAAAACTCGGGCAGATCATCTTCCAGTTCATCGATGGTGGCATGTTTCCGTCGTCGCCGGCTGCGCCCCAGCACATAGATCACCAACACGAATACCGCCCCGGCAGCAAGTAGTATCCAGCGCAGCGACTCCATGGTTATGCCCCGACTCCAGCCATGGTCGCGGCTTCCGCCACATCGACCGACACCAGACGGGAGACACCTGACTCACGCATGGTGACACCACTCAGATGTTCAGAGATCTCCATCGTAGTCTTGTTATGTGTGATGAAGATAAACTGTACACGGTCCGACATCTCTTTGACCAACTGACAGAAACGACCCACGTTAGCTTCATCCAGAGGTGCATCTACCTCATCCAGCATACAGAAAGGAGCCGGATTCAGCTCGAAGATAGCGAACACCAATGCGACCGCAGTCAATGCTTTTTCACCACCGGACATCAGATGGATATTTGAGATACGTTTACCCGGTGGTCTTGCCATGATCGCGACCCCGGTACTCAGAAGATCATCACCGGTCATCTCCAGAAAGGCCGTACCACCGCCGAACAGGCGCGGGAACATGTCCTTTATCCGGGAATTAACATGGTCGAAGGTTTCTTTGAAACGTGTGCGGGTTTCTTTATCGATCTTCGCGATCGCCTGCTCCAGGATCTCCAGTGCAGCGGTAACATCTCTGTCCTGGCCATCCAGATATTCCTTGCGTTGCAGCTGTTCTTTATACTCTTCGATGGCCGCGAGGTTGATCGGTCCCAGACGGGAAATCTTTGTCGCTACCTCGACCAGTTTGGTTTCCCATAGCTTACTGGTCACCGGTTCACCTTCCTGTTCACTCTCCGCTTCACGGGTACTCAGCGACTGTAGTGTCGTTTCCAGATCAAAACCGGTCTCTTCCAGTTGCTCCAGAGTGGTCTTACTGCGGACCCGGGTTTCCTGGCTGTCCAGACGCATCTTTTCGAGCTGAGCACGAACATTCTGTGAGCGCTGTTCAAATTCACTGCGCTGCTGTTCCAGCGTCCTCAATGCCTGCGTGATATCTTCGACTTTATGGCGTGCTTCTGCCAGTGCTTCTTCTGATATCAGCCGTTGTTCGAGCAACGTCTTAAGCTCGGTTTCTAATTGCTCGGTCGGTTGCGAAGATTGAGACAGCAGGGATTCGAGCTCCAGCTTACGTTGCGACTGGGCGGCCTGTGCCTGCTCCATACGCTGTATATTATGCTGCAGGCCGCTCAGGCGTGTTTTTAAATTTTCGATATTGATGGCAAGCTGATGTGCCTGCTCCCTGTGCTGTTGCAGGTTACTCCGATGCTGCTGAAGCTGTTGCTGCAGATCATCACGCTGCTCCTGTAAGGTTTTCCTGTCAGCTTCCATCATCTCCGCTTTTTCCAGTGCCTCATTCCGGCTCCGGGTCGCAGCGGTTATCTCTTCTTCATCCGTGCTGATCAGTTTTTGCGTCTCTTCCAGTTCAGCATCCAGATCTTTACCACGACTGGTAACATGCTCATGACGAGATTCGCGAGCGTGAACCTGCGCCTTGATCTCATTCAGACGTGAATGGATGGTATTCAGGATGACCTGAATTTCTTCGCGCTGTTGTTCATTGCTCTGCAAGGTCTCACGCAGTTCATTCAACTCGGTATTGATCTTTTCATATCCGGCTTCGTACTGTGTTAACTCCTGCTGTAATTCACGGATACTGTTTTCACGAGCCAGCACACCCGTACTCGCGTCGGTATCCCGGCTTATCCTTAACCAGCTATGGCCCAACCAGATCCCGTCTTTCGTGATGATGCTTTCATCACGTGACAGAGAGTGACGCATCTTCAATGCCGCATCAAGATCTTCTGCACAACGGATGCCGTGTAAAAACTGCACCAGCTCGACAGACGATGAAACTTTCGTTAGTAACAAGTCTGTCGAAGCATCGACCGGAGCGTTCGATGTACCGGTTTCGATCAGTGAAAGGTTGCTGTCCTGCAACGAATCGAAAGCCGATGAAAACTGATCGATACTTTCGACACAGATCGCCTCCAGGGTATCACCCAGCACGGTCTCAACCGCTAACTCCCAGCCTTCTGTCACATCCAGCTGTTCGGCGAAACGCGTATTTTTACTTATGCCACTTTTTTCCAGCCACTGTTGGGCGGCTTTATCGGTTTTACCCAGAGCGGCTTCCTGTAACGCTTCCAGCGAAGACAGGCTACCCTGGCATTGATGGATATTACGGCGAACATCTGCTGACTGTTGTTCGACAGCAACAATTTTTTCACGTGCCGTCTTTATCTCAGAGATCGCCGTGGTCAGTTTTTGTTCCTGCTCTTCTTTTTCATCTGTCGATTTGACCAGCAGCATTTTCAGGTCTGAGATCTGTTCTTCCAGATTTTCACCACGGAGCGCCTGTTTCTCGACATCGATTTTCTGTAGACGTTGCTTCTGTTGCTGGACATGACGTTCCAGCTGTTCCATACGTGAACGTTCGACCTGGGCTCTCTGGCTTTCGGCCGAATAGCGTTGATTGATCTCATCCCAGGTTTGCTGCCATTGCTGCATCGCCTGTTCTGCCTGTTGAAACTGTTCTGCGCTGTCTTTTTCCTGCGCCTTCAGGGTCTCCAGTCGGGGTTCTTCGGTAATCAGGTTCTGCTCAAATTCTTCGATCGCCTGTTTATCAGACTGGATAGCCTGGCCGGCATCCGTCAGTGCTGCCTGGATCTGCTCGAGATCCGTCTGCTGACGCAGCAACAGGTCCTGCTGATGTTTTATACTCTGTTCTTTGGCCGATATCTCGGCACCCAGACGATAATATTCAGCCTGTACATTATTCAGGATCTCGTTTGAGTCCGTATTCTCCTGACGATGGGATTCTATCTTTGACTCGGTCGAACGCTGCTCCGCTATCACCTGCTCTAATGAGGTCTCCGTGCTCTGGATCGCCTTGTCCTGCACATCGAGTTCATTTTTCAATTCTCGCCAGTGCAGGGTGAGGTGTTCTGCTTTTAATTCACGTTCATCCTGTTTTAATTCTTTATAACGTTCAGCACTTCGACTCTGGCGTTGCAGGCGTGCCAGCTGTTTGTCGATCTCTTCACGCAGATCAGATAACCGCTCAAGGTTCTCGCGGGTATGCCTGATACGGGTCTCGGTCTCTCTGCGACGCTCTTTATACTTGGAGATGCCCGCCGCCTCTTCGAGAAAGTTACGTAATTCTTCTGGTTTGGCTTCGATCAGGCGCGAGATCATACCCTGTTCGATAATGGCATAACTGCGCGGCCCAAGACCGGTTCCCAGGAACAGGTCAGCGACATCACGTTTACGGCATCGCGTACCGTTCAGGCTATACTTCGACACGCCATCACGTGCGACCTGGCGTTTGACCGAAATCTCCGCATAATTGGCGTACTGCCCACCTAATTTGCCTTCACTGTTATCAAAAATGAGCTCGACCGAAGCCATATCGATCGGCTTTCTGGCCGAAGAACCATTAAAGATAACATCGTCCATCGAAGCACCCCGGAGGTGTTTCGCCGACGATTCACCCATCACCCAACGCACTGCATCGATGGTATTGGATTTCCCACAGCCATTCGGCCCGACGATACCGGTCAGATTACTGGGAAAGTTGATTGTGGTCGGGTCTACAAAGGATTTAAAACCAGAGAGCTTGATCTTGCTTAAACGCATTATTAATATACTTTTTCAGATGTATTTTTAATTTTATTCGGGGTAGTTTACATGACTCACCCGCCAATATAAGAGCGATTTGAACATCTTTTTGAGGATTATTTTCAGCCCTTTACCCCTTATTTAAATAGTGGATGTAAGCTGCTGAATTCATTACACCGGAAAACCTCGAGCAAAGACAGTATTAGCTATCAATAATATAACTTTTTGAACAAAAGCTGTATAATGCCGCGTCCTGAATAACACAATACGCACTGCGCATTTACAACGAGATCGACCATGGCAAGCACTCCGTCCAAAGAACTGGAAATATTTAAAAATCCGACACCCGAACGTGATTACACTATCCGTATCCGTCTGCCCGAATTTACCTGTCTGTGCCCGATGACCGGGCAGCCCGATTTTGCCACGCTGGACCTGGAATATGTGCCGGAAAAAAGCTGCATCGAACTCAAGGCACTGAAGATGTACATATGGTCATTTCGTGATGAAGGCGCGTTTCATGAGGCTGTTACCAACGAGATACTGTCTCATCTGGTCACAGCGTGTAAGCCCCGTTTCATGCGTCTGACAGCAGAATTTAATGTCCGTGGTGGCGTATATACCACCATCGTTGCAGAACATAAGAACCCGGACTGGACCGCACCTGCGGTTGTTTCACTACCATAAGCTCACCCCTCTGTGAGAACGGACGTTTTTTTAGGCATTGATATCGGCACCTCGGGGATACGAGGCAGCGGTATCGACAGGAATGAGACAGAGCTCGCCCGTTTTCATATCACTTTTGATACAACCCGGGCCAGAAAGGGTAAGAATGAACAGGACCCGAGTAACTGGTTACAGCTGTTAGATCATCTGATCACCGAGATCGGTAAACAGTTGCAACAACATGAGACACTCCACCAGATCGTAGCCATCGCTATCGATGGTACATCGAGCACATTGATCGCCTGCAAACGCGATGGTACCCCTCTCTCCCCGGCCATGATGTATAACGACCAGCAGAGCCAGAGACAGGCTGAGATCATCAGTCACTTTGCACCGGCCAGCAGTGCAGCCCATGGTGCCAGCTCTTCGTTAGCCAAAGCTCTTTTCCTGCAGCAGAGATACCCGGAAACCGAAATATTCTGTCATCAGGCCGACTGGCTGGCCGCATCACTGACTGGCAGATATGGTATCAGTGACGAAAACAACTGCCTGAAACTTGGCTACGACAGTATCAACCGACGATGGCCTGAATGGATACATGAGAATAAGGAGCATATTGGTATTGCCAGAAGATGCCTCCCTGATGTCCTCTCCCCCGGCTCAAAGATGGCCAGGGTAAAACCCACCCTGATCGAAAAATACCGACTGGCTGAAAACTGCATGGTTGTTGCCGGCACCACAGACAGCAATGCCGCCGTACTGGCAACCGGTGCAAACCAGATCGGTGATGCCGTCACTTCACTGGGCAGTACACTGGTGATCAAGGTTTTTTCAGACAGACCGATATTTGATTCCGAGTACGGCATCTATAGCCACCGCTTGAATGGCCACTGGCTGGTAGGCGGGGCATCCAATTCCGGTGGCAGTGTTTTACTGCAACACTTCACTCCCGCACAACTGGATGATATGACAGGACAGCTAAAGCCCGAACAGGCGACGGGACTGAAATACTATCCGTTACCGGGTACCGGTGAGCGTTTTCCGGTAAACGACAGCAAGAAAAAAAACCGGACCGAACCACGACCATCATCCGATGTCATATTTTTTCAGGCTCTACTGGAAGGCATCGCCAGCATCGAAGCAGACGGATATAAGAAACTCAGACAACTCGGCACACCCACACCGGAAAAAATATTTACCGCAGGTGGTGGCAGTAAAAACCAGGCATGGAACACGATACGTGCCCGCACTACAGGCATCGAAATAGTCAATGCCGAACACAGTGAAGCCTGTTATGGTAGCGCCCTGCTGGCAAAAAAAGGTTTTGAAGAGGAACCCCATCAGTCACAGTAGATATGGCAATTTTATTTTAACCACACAGTAATTTTATAATTATGCTTTCATATATAAAAGGATTATCAGATTGTTTCAGCGGCTTTGGTCTTTTGTTCAGATCAGGGATAAAACGTTTCGTATTGATACCATTCATCATAAACATCGGCCTGTTCTCACTGGCGACGGTGCTATTGAATGATCAGCTGGACAGCTGGCTGGAAAAATTACTGCCCGGGTGGCTGAACTGGCTGGAATGGCTGATCTTGCCCCTGTTCTGGGTCGCCATGCTCCTTATCGTGTATTACACATTTACCGTAATCGCAAACCTGATCGCGGCTCCCTTTAACAGCTTGCTCTCATCGAGGATCGAAGCCATGCTTACCGGAAAAAAACCGGAAGACATAAATGCTGATGGTTTTATGAAATTGATGTTACGGACCTCGAAGTCCGAGATCCAGAAGATACTCTATGCGATAAAATGGTTCATACCTCTGCTGATCATCACCGTCATACCGGTAGTGAATGTCGCCGCCCCCTTCCTGTGGATATTATTCGCCGTCTGGTTCTTCGCACTGGAATACAACGATTATCCATTAGCCAATCGCGGTCATTTTTTCGAAGAAGTAAAAACCTTCAATCGAAAAAACCGGATGCGTTCCCTCGGCCTGGGAACCGCTGTCTTCATCATGACCAGCATACCCGTCATTAACTTCTTTGCCATGCCCGTTGCGATTGCAGGTGCTACAAAGCTGACCACAAGAATCGATGAGAAGGACAAAGGCGTACAGTAATGGAAAACCGCATCACAGAGCTGGAGATACGTTTGACCCATCTGGAAGATACTATCGAAGTATTGAACAACACCATCATAAAACAACACGGTGAGATCGATCTGTTGAAATTGCAGGTAGCCAACCTCGAGAAGAAGATAAAAGCATCACAATCATCGCCGGTGGCACATGAGAGCGAAGAGACACCGCCGCCGCATTATTGATACATTTGACGAAGCGGAACTTGGTCAGTATCCCCGCTGAAAAACAGCTGTATTAACTGACAGTGACTGTACGAAACCAAAGACTGCTTCCGACGCATAGCAATGGGATGGACTCCTCCTCACCTATCGGCATCGATGTGCCAAACTGAGTTTGAGTATTCAGTTAACGATAAAGAGGAGCCCGAGATGAAGATTAAACGAATTGGTGTTGATTTGGCAAAAAATGTCTTCCAGTTACATGG
>DROB01000082.1 GCA_011321985.1 Gammaproteobacteria bacterium
CGTTGTGGTCGGGTGTCGGAAGGCGTGTGTATCCGCCTGTATGATGAAGATGATTTCGATCAGCGAAGTGAATTTACAGAACCTGAGATCCAGCGCACCAACCTGGCATCGGTCATCCTGCAGATGGAGAATCAGAGCCTGGGTCATATTGATGATTTCCCGTTCGTCGAACCACCCGAGGATAGACTGGTCAATGATGGTTATAAACTACTGTTTGAATTAGGGGCTATCGATCATGTTAATGCGATCACCAGGACAGGAAAGCAGCTTGCTCATTTTCCTGTTGACCCAAAACTTGCGCGCATCTTGTTAGAGGCGGTTGAAGAAGGTGCGCTGACAGAAGTGCTTATCATCGTCTCGGCACTGGCGACACAGGATCCACGTGAGCGTCCTCTGGATAAACAACAGGCTGCAGATGAAAAACATGCGGTATTTTCTGATAAAGCTTCAGATTTTATTCTATACATCAATCTATGGACTGCCTATCATTCAGAAAAGAAAAATTTGTCAGGTAACCAACTGCGTAAGTGGTGCAGGAAAAATTTTATATCGTGGATGCGCATGCGCGAATGGATCGATACCCATGACCAGATAAAGCGTATGTTGTCTGATCTGAAGCTGTCTCAGAATTCAAAAACGATGACGGCGAATCATGACCAGATTCACCGGTCTCTGCTCATCGGTCTGTTAGCAAATATCGGGTTTAAAAATGAAGGCAGAGAATTTCTCGGCGCACGTAATAAAAAGTTTACGGTCTTTCCGGGGTCGGTGCTCTTCAAGTCTTCACCCCGATGGATAATGGCAGCCGAGATCGTCGAGACATCACGCGTGTATGCCCGTACTAATGCAAAGATAGATGTACGCTGGATCGAGGAAAAAGCAAAACATCTGCTCAGATATCATTACAGTAATCCACACTGGGAGAAAAAACGTTCTGCAGTGGTGGCGCATCAACAATCGACCTTGTATGGCCTGATTATCAATCCCGATAAAAAAATTGACTACGGGCGTATCGATCCGACCGGAGCTAAAGAGATATTTATCCGTAGCGCACTGATAGAAGGAGACTTTGAAAGTAAGGCAGGTTTTTACCAGCATAATCAACAGCTGCTCAGAGAGCTTGAGATGCTGGAGGCCAAATCTCGTCGCCGGGATATTATTGTCGATGATAATGTGCTGTATGATTTCTATGATAAAAATTTACCTGATGGTGTGTTCAGTGGCGCGAAACTGGATAAATGGATACGCCAGCACAATGAAGAAGCGAAGGCACTTTTTTTAACTACGGATGACCTGATACGTGATGATGCCACGATCGTTGCCGATGATCAGTTTCCGGATCATATCGAGATGAATGGCTCGATATTTCCTGTCGAATATCATTTTGATCCGCGCAATCATTGTGATGGTATTACACTTATCACGCCCGTCGCAGCTTTAAATACTGTCAATCCGCAGCGATGTGAATGGCTGATCCCGGGGCTGTTGCATGAGAAAATAACGGCTTTGATCCGTTCTTTACCCAAGCAGTTAAGGAAAAACTTTGTGCCTGTGCCCAATTTTGCCGATGCCTGTATCGAAGCACTGCAACCTTCTGATATCGCGTTATGCTCCGCAGTGGCAGCGCACCTTGAAAAGATGACAGGGGTACAGATCCCTTACGATGCATGGCTGAGTAAAGAGATAAGCCAGCACCTGCAGATGAATTTCAGGGTTCTCGACATCGACGACAATATAATAGAAGAAGGTCGTAACCTGCCGCTAATAAAAGACAGGTTATCGGGCCTGGTCGGTGATATCTCTACAGAGATTGTTGCCGATGAGACTGAAGATGGATCCCGGGGAGAAGTTGATGCACAGTACGTGCGGGATAATGTCGGGCCTGATGCACTTGATATACTGGAAGAAACGGTCGAGGTTAATATCCAGGGTGTTATTATCAAA
>DROB01000083.1 GCA_011321985.1 Gammaproteobacteria bacterium
GACACTTGATCCCTGGTATTCAGCACCCACGATGGTGCCGATAGCCGGGATGATATTTGCCAATGCCATGAATAGCGTCAGTCTTGCTGCCGAGCGTCTGAATGCTGAGATCAACCGGCAGGTTCCTTATGACGAGGCGAGGGTAATCGCATTTCAGTCTTCGCTGATTCCTGTCATTAACTCATTGTTTGCAGTGGGACTGGTCTCTTTACCGGGCATGATGACCGGTCAGATATTATCTGGTGTGTCACCCCTGATCGCGGTCCGCTATCAGATCATGGTGATGTGCATGGTATTCGGTGCAGCGGGAATCGCTACCGCCTATTTTCTGGTGATGGCCAGACCGGTATTTCTGGACAGGTCACGTTAGCGGGTCTGCACTACGTCATCAAGATCGAGCACTTTGCCATGTGAGGCAGCACCTTTTTCGCTCAGCAGTAATGCCACACCTTTTGCGACTTCTTCGACTGTTGTCAAATTTGTCGGGTCTTCTGCAGGAAAGGCGCGGGTGCGGAAATTCGTCCTGACATCACCGGGAATCAGGCCGCTGACGGTGATAGGAGAAGATTCCAGTTCGTCAGCCAGGATCGCCATGAAAGAACGCAAGCCGGCTTTCGATACACCATATGCCCCCCAGTAGGCGGTATCCTTATCATCGAGATTGAATACGATGGTGCTATGACTTGCCTTATTCAGTAGTGGCAGGCAGGCCCGGGTCAGCATGAATGTCGCATTCAAGTTGATCTGCATGACCCGGTGCCAGAGTTTGATGTCGTATTGCTGAACAGGCGAAGAAGCCCCTAGCCAGCCAGCATTATTGAACAGGCCATCCAGTTTGCCGAACTCTTTATCGATGGTCTCGCTCAGGGTGTCACAATCTTCGGGGGTTATCTTTTCGAAATCGAGAGGATAGATAATCGGCTCGGGGTAACCGGCATCGACGATCTCATCATATAATAGTTCAAGTTTAGCGACGGTTTTTCCGTGGATGATGACGGTTGCACCGTCTTTCGCGCATTCCAGTGCCGTAGCTCTGCCGATACCGTCGCTGGCACCGGTGATCAATAGGATTTTGTCAGTTAATTGCATATTCTGTTAATGGGGTTAAGATGATGTCTGTGAGATATACTAACAATGCGTATCTTTTAGTCCTGTTTCAGTAATGACTCGTCGTCAGTTGTCAGTTTATCCGCCAATTTTTATCTACTAATTTTATTAGCCGCTAATTTTACCTTTTTCTGAGCAAGCATGCAGTATTCAAATTTAATATGGCGTAACGGTCAGCCATATAATGAGATGTTCGACGATATTTACTGTTCGGCGGATCGGGATGAAGATATTTCGGGGGAGAACGAGTTTGATCATGTATTCTTCCGGAATAATGACCTGCCTCAGCGGTGGCAGGGTCGAGACAGCTTTGTTATCGCAGAGCTGGGTCTGGGGAGTGGGTTGAACTGTCTGTTGACCCTGCGGCAATGGTTGAAACATTGTGCAGCATGCGGCGAGGACAGGACACTGCATTATATCGCGATAGAGAAATACCCGTTATCGCCTCAGGCCATCACGGACCTGATATCCGGTTATCCTGAGCTGCAACAACTCTGCGAGGAATTTGTAGAAAATTATCCACCTGCTGTAGCAACGACGCATACGCGTCATCTGTTCGATAATCGTGTGGTGATCCATTTCAGATTTCTGGATGCCTGTGAAGCTCTGAGAGCGGAGAGCCTGAAGGTGGATGCCTGGTATTTCGATGGGTTTTCACCGGCTAAAAACGAGGCCATGTGGTCGCATGAGCTCTTTCTCCAGGTAGCCAGAAATTCACATGATGAGACTACCTGTAGTACCTATACCGCTGCTGGTTTTGTCAGACGGAGTCTGCAGGATGTCGGCTTTAAGATGAGTAAGGTCAGAGGTTATGGAAAAAAACGTGAGATGTTAAAAGGCAGGTTCTGTGGGTTGCAGGAGGAGGGACTGAAGTATGGTGATAAGCCCTGGTTTAAAGCTGCGACAGGTGTGGCTGTTGATAAGGGGAGGATGACCGGTAAGCGTATCAGTGTGATCGGTGCCGGCATCGCAGGACTAAGTCTGGCGTATGCCATGGTCAAACGTGGCTGGGATGTGACGATCATAGACAGGCATGGTGCGGTAGCGAAAGAAGCGTCAGCTAATCCGGCAGCCGTTGTCTATCCGCGTTTATCGGCTGATAATGGTGTCGATACGAAATTCTATACCTCGGCTTTTTGTTATAGCGTATACATGTTAGCTGTCCTGCAGAAAAAATACTGGCAACAGTTCTGGTTTACGGGCGGCCTGTTGCAATCGATGGAAAGAGAAAAATTGTCCGCTATTATCGAAAAAAATCAGTTCAATGAAGATTATGTTTGTCTGGATGAACGACAGCTTGTTGGATCCGGTTTGTCAGATTTTATGGATGGGGAAGAGTCCGAAGTCTTTGCTAATTACAGGAATGCTGGCGTGGTCCTGCCCGTTGTTTTATGTACGGCTCTCAAAGAATTATGTGGTGAGAAGTTAAGCATGCTTCACTCTGATGTAAGTGAAGTTACGAATAACGATGACAGGTGGCAGTGTATGGATGGTGCCAGATTGATCGATGAGAGTGATGTCCTGGTGGTGGCGAACGGTACGGGCATAAACAGTATAGGTTTACAGTCGGTATTTCCCGTCGGAGGAGTACGTGGGCAGGTAGCCATATTAAAAGCCAGTGATAAGTCAAAAGAGATCTCTCAGACCATAAATAGTGGAAAATATATAACGCCAGCAATAGATGACCGGCATTATACGGGTGCCACGTACGCTCGTAATAATACTTCACTGGAAGTCGATCCTGATGATACTGAAATGTTACTGAGGTCGGTGCAGCAACGCTTTCCTGATGTTTTTCATGCGGAGGATATCTCGGCCTCGTGGGTGGGTATCCGTTCCATGTCAGGAGACAGGGTGCCGATCGTAGGGGCGGTTCCTGATACCGCGTTCTTCAGTAAGGAATATGCGGATATCTGTCATGGAAGGGTAACAAAGTGCTACCCGGCGGCACGACACCTGGAAGGTTTGTATGTATCGGCAGCTCATGGTTCGCGTGGCTTTACCAGTAGTTTTCTATCGGCAGAGATCATCGCCGCCCAGATAAATAATGAACCACCGCCCGTCAGTAAAGATGTGCTGGATTATTTAAGTCCGTCCAGGTTTATTGTGAACCACCTTAAGCGAGGGTGATCCTTTATCGTCATTAAGCGGCAGTATCTGCTCGATGGGCTCGGGTTGTGCGATACCATAACCCTGTCCATAATCCACATTGATCTCTTTCAGTTTTTTGATGATCTGGTCATTTTCGACATATTCGGCGATGGTCTCGATCCCCATGACATGACCCACTTCGTTGATGGCGGCCACCATGGCATGATCGATAGTGTTATTCACCATGTCAGCGACGAAGCTGCCATCGATTTTAAGGTAATCGATAGACAGGTTTTTCAGGTACTGGAATGAGGACAGACCACTGCCAAAATCATCCAGTGCAAATTTGAATCCGATAGCTTTAAGTTCTTTGATCAGTTTTTTGGCCTGTGTCAGGTTCTGGATCGCTGCGGTTTCTGTGATCTCAAAACACACTGAACGGGTATTGATATCAAATTCTGAAACCATATTTTTGATATCGCTGATTATGTCTTTATCGGTAAGGGTGTTGCCCGATAGATTGATGGAGAAGTGTGTATCATTTGTATCCTGTACTGAATACTGATTTATGAATGAGAAAGTTTCAAATATAACTTTTCTGTCGATGAGTGGCATCAGGTTGTAGCGTTCTGCTGCCGGGATAAAGGCATCAGGTGGTACTACCTGATTGTCTTCGTCTATCAGTCGGACGAGGACCTCCACATGGCTGTTTAGCGGTTTCTTGTATTTCAGTGAGACGATGGGTTGTGCGTACAGGCATAGACGGTTATTTTCGATGGCTTCAGTTATCCGTGTCGCCCAATGGGTTTCTTTCTGGCGGCGGATTAATTCACTGTCCTGTTTCTCATAGATATAAACCTGGTTCCGACCCTGATCTTTAGCGGTATAACAGGCAAGATCGGCTTTCCTGATCTCTTCTGCCGCATTCTGACTGCTGCTGTTCAGCGGGTTCATGCCGATGCTGACACCCAGCTTGTAATCACAGCCTTCCCATTTGAATTGCATGTTGGATATCGCATTAACGATGCTATTTGTTACTTTTAGTGCACTCTGTTGTGAGCAGCTCTTCAATATCAGGCCAAACTCATCACCGCCAAGTCGGCCCAATATGTCGTCACCACGGATATGTGACTGGATCAATGAGGTTATCTGGATAAGACACTGATCCCCCGCACCGTGGCCGGCAGTATCGTTGATGAGTTTGAATCTATCCAGATCCAGGTAACAGAGGACATGGGTCTTGTCATTATTTATAGCGTCATAGACATGATCTGATAACTCGGTGTCGAAAGCATCCCTGTTCAGCAGGTCGGTCAGAGGGTCATGTGCCGCCTGGTGTTTTATCGTGCTTTCCAGATGACGGCGTTGCGTTTCATCATGGAAGACGATGACTACTCCTTCTGCCTGTCCGGAAGTGTTCAGGATGGGGGAGATAGAACTCTCGATGTCTTTTTTATTGCCGTTCTTGCTGACGAGACTGATCGCACTCTTGTTGATGATGATGCCATCATCCAGGCATGACATGACGACATCATGGATGGCTTCCCCGGTATCGATGTCTTCGATCCTGAACACGTCCTGTACGGTTTTACTTTTGGCTTCTCTGAACGACCATGCGGTCAGTGATTCGGCGACGTGGTTCATGTACTCTATTTCGCCATTCACATTTGTCGTGATCACGGCATCACCGATAGAATGTAATGTAACTTCGGCACGTTCACGCTCGGATCGCATGTCACTGACCAGTTGCATATTGATGATCGCCATCTGAACGCTCTGGCTGAACTGTGTGATCAACTGTTCGTCTATCTCATCAAATTCTTCATGTGATCGAAAAACGGTGATGGCTCCGTAAGGCTGATCATTTATGGTGACAGGAGTGAGCAGTGCTGCTTTTATATCCAGTTCTTCTGCCAGTTGTTTTTTCGCCCGTGGATCAGCA
>DROB01000084.1 GCA_011321985.1 Gammaproteobacteria bacterium
TGACAGAAAAAGATTTGATTGCGGTATAAAATCGAATATTCAGTGTATGCGCCATTCCTGATCCTCTCCCACCAACCTTCATTACTCAGATACCAGCGCACGGTTTCAGCTATTCCGCTCTCGAAAGTATATTCAGGCTGCCAGCCTAGTTCGGTACTCATCCTGGTAGCATCTATGGCATACCGTCGATCATGTCCAGCCCGGTCTTTTATAAATGTTATAAGCTCACTTTTCGGTTTATCTCCTGGTCGCAGCTCATCGACAAGCTTACAGATGGCATGAACAATATCGATGTTCGTCCACTCATTACAACCTCCAATATTATAGGTTTCCCCCAAACGACCTTTATTTAGAACGACATCAATACCCTGACAATGATCTTTTACATGCAACCAGTCCCGGATGTTTTTGCCATCTCCATAAATCGGCAATGGCTTATCCCCCAGAGCATTAATAATCACCAGGGGAATTAATTTCTCTGGAAACTGGTATGGCCCATAGTTATTTGAACAATTAGTTGTCAACACAGGTAGGTCATAAGTATGGAAGTATGCGCGAACCAAATGATCAGAGGCTGCCTTGGATGCGGAGTAAGGGCTGTTTGGTGAGTACAACGTCTGTTCTGTGAATGGCGGGTCATCCAAACCTAATGAACCATACACTTCATCCGTAGACACATGCAGGAACCTTCGCGACGTTTTATCCTTGTCCCAATATTTACGTGCTGCATCCAGTAATGTGAATGTCCCGTGTACGTTGGTTTTTATAAACGCTTCCGGGCCAGTAATTGACCGATCCACATGAGACTCGGCAGCAAAATTTACTATAGTATTAATCTTTTCCTCTTCCAGAACTTTTTTCACACAATCCGCGTCACAGATATCACCGTGCACAAATCGGTAATGCGGGTTACCCTCTGCGTCTTTCAGATTCTCCAGATTTCCGGCATAGGTCAAGGCGTCAAGGTTTATGACCCGGTCACCCGGGTGGTTGGCTAACCAGTAATGGATAAAGTTGGAGCCGATGAAGCCTGCACCGCCGGTTATCAACAGATTTCTCATTATCTCATTTTACCTTTTTACAGAGCGTAACTCACGATTACGCACCACTTTCCTGCTTTAACATAGCATGCAGACTCGTACGCCAATGAGGAATCTGGTGATCCAGTACCGCTCGTATTTTTACCTTGCTCATTACCGAGTAAGCCGGGCGCTTTGCTGGTAAGGGGAACTCTTCGGTTGGAATCGGCTGAATAGTCTTTGCCATGACCGGGAACCCCAACTGTTTTGCACTTGCAACAATCTCCATCGCGAAATCATACCAGGAGGCTACGCCTTCGTTGGTAAACTGGTAAGTTCCTGTTGCTTCAGTTTTAATCAAAGACCGGATGGCTCTCACAATATCACCGGTCCATGAAGGTGTACCAATCTGATCATCAACTACCCTTAACGTCTCTCTTTCCGACGCCAGCCTCAGGATGGTTTTTACAAAATTATGCCCCTGCACACCGTACACCCAGGCCGTCCTTAAGATCAGCGCCTCGGGCAAGACTTCCCGTACAGCCTGCTCCCCTTCCAGCTTGGATTGGCCATAAACTCCCAGAGGACTGGCTGTGTCATTTTCTTTATAAGGACTCGATTGCTCGCCCCCAAAAATAAAATCCGTGGATATATGCAAAAGGCGACCACCACTGAGCTTCACACCTTTTGCCACCGCCCGCGCCGCGTCCCGATTAATCGTAAAGGCCAGTTCGTATTCTTCCTCGGCTTTATCAACTTGTGTGTAGGCTGCGCAATTGATCACCCATTCCGCTGCGTAATCAGCAATTGCCTCCGCCACCTGATCAGATCGGGAGAAGTCCAGCTCCTCTCGACCAATCGCAAGAAGTACTTCATCATCTTCCTGTAACGCTAATACAGTTTCCCGGCCCAGCTGGCCGTTGGCACCCGTTACCAGAATCGTCATGCCCCACCACCATAAGCTGGCAGCTTGCCATCCATTTCACTGAGCAGCCGATTTTTTGCATCTTTGTCAGAAACTTTAAAATTACGCCCCGGCCAAGCTATACCAATCGCAGGATCATCCCAAAGAATACCGTGCTCATATTCAGGCGCATAATAATCTGTGCACATATACATAAAGTCTGCTGTATCGCTTAGCACGCAAAAACCGTGCGCAAATCCTGGCGGCACATAAAGCTGGCGCTGATTTTCCTCACTCAACTCTGCACCCGTCCACTGACCAAAAGTCGGGGAGCCACACCGAATATCGACGGTGACATCGAACACCGAACCAGTCACTACACGGATCAACTTTCCCTGTGGCTGCTGCA
>DROB01000085.1 GCA_011321985.1 Gammaproteobacteria bacterium
ACTTCAAACTTATAACTTTAAACTTACAACTTTCTTCTAACCCTTCTCTACCTGACCAAACTCGAGGTCAACCGGTGTTGAACGACCAAAAATCAGAACCGCAACTTTCAAACGATTGCGATCGTAATCTACTTCTTCAACCACACCGTTAAAGTCATTGAATGGCCCATCGGTAACACGTACCACTTCGCCAGGCGAATACAATACTTTTGGTTTTGGCTTCTCAACACCTTCGGCAACGGCATTGATAATATTCATCGCTTCTTTTTCTGTGATGGGTGCGGGCTGATCTTTTGTACCGCCGATAAATCCCATCACCTTGGGCACATCTTTCACCAGGTGCCAGGTCTCATCGTTCATCTCCATCTCTACCAGCACATAACCGGGAAAGAATTTACGCTCCGAGCGACGTTTAACCCCTTCTTTTATCTCGACCACTTCTTCTGTCGGGATCAGGATCTCACCGAACATGTCTTCCATACCCGCAAGACGAACATGCTCCTGCAGAGAGGCTTTAACCTTGGCTTCAAAGTTCGAATAAGCATGTACGACATACCACTGCTTAGCCATGACTTATGCTCCCCCTGTTATCATCTGAATCGCCTGCGCCAGCACCATATCGACCAACCAGAGAAAAATGCCGATGATAATGACCGCTACGATCACCATGAAAGTCGTCTGCACCGTCTCCTGACGCGTCGGCCACACGACCTTACGCACTTCCATACGCGCTTCACGACCAAAACCGATGAGGTTCTGACCTAAACTAGTGGTCGAACTGATTGCGACGGCGACCATCGCTGCAAACACCACACCCAGTACACGGTAAAGCTGTGATTCGGCTTCGTAGTAATAAAAACCAACGATACCACCGATAAGCACGGCTATCGCTAGCAGCAACTTAAACGTATCTAATTTATTTGATACCACTTCTTCGGTCTTGGCGACCATTTTAAACACCTGCCATCTTAATAATGTTGGCAGGCCAGGAGGGACTCGAACCCCCAACCTGCGGTTTTGGAGACCGCTGCTCTACCAATTGAGCCACTGGCCTATCAGGCAGATATTTGCTCCTGCAATATCTGCATTTCCTGCATCCATGTACGTCGCAGATATTTGCTCCTGCAATACCTGCATTTCCTGCATCCATGTACGTCATAGCGGGAGGCATGAATATTTCACGTCTCCCGCTATACACTCGGTTAGAGTAAATCGCTTCTATAAAGCATTACTCGATAATTTTTGAAACCACACCCGCACCCACGGTACGACCACCTTCACGGATAGCAAAGCGCAAGCCTTCTTCCATCGCGATCGGATTGATCAGGGTCACCACCATCTTCACGTTATCACCCGGCATCACCATCTCGGTGCCTTCGGGAAGATCACAGGCACCGGTCACGTCTGTGGTACGGAAGTAGAACTGCGGACGGTAGTTGTTGAAGAACGGGGTATGACGACCGCCTTCATCTTTGCTCAGTACGTAGATCTCACACTCGAACTTGCTGTGCGGCTTCACGCTGCCCGGCTTGCAACATACCTGACCACGCTCGACTTCTTCACGTTTCAGGCCACGCAGTAATAAACCAACGTTGTCGCCTGCTTCGCCTGTGTCCAGTAATTTACGGAACATCTCGACACCGGTACAGGTGGTGGTCTGGGTGTCACGGATGCCGACGATCTCGATCTCTTCTCCGACGTTGATGACACCACGTTCGATACGTCCAGTGACCACGGTTCCTCGTCCTGAGATCGAGAATACGTCCTCGACCGGCATCAGGAAGGGTTGGTCAACCGCACGTTCTGGCATCGGGATGTAGTCATCCATCGCGGCTACCAGTTTCAGGATAGACTGGGTTCCGATCTCGGAGTCTTCGCCTTCCAGCGCTTTCAGTGCTGAACCGGTGATGATCGGGGTGTCGTCACCCGGAAATTCGTAGGCATCCAGTAATTCACGGATTTCCATCTCCACCAGCTCTAATAGCTCTTCGTCATCGACCATGTCGGCTTTGTTCATGTACACCAGTACGTAAGGCACGCCTACCTGACGTGACAGCAGGATGTGCTCTCGGGTCTGTGGCATCGGGCCGTCGGCTGCCGATACTACCAGGATGGCTCCGTCCATCTGCGCGGCTCCGGTGATCATGTTCTTCACGTAGTCGGCGTGTCCAGGACAGTCTACGTGTGCATAGTGGCGAGTCTCACTCTCATACTCGACGTGTGAGGTCGCGATGGTGATCCCCCGCGCACGTTCTTCCGGCGCATTATCAATCTGATCAAAGGCTTTCGCTTCTCCACCCATCGCTTCGGCCATCACTTTCGTCATCGCCGCTGTCAATGTGGTTTTACCGTGGTCTACGTGACCAATTGTGCCTACGTTTACGTGTGGCTTGGTTCTTTCAAACTTTTCCTTAGACACTGCTATTACCTCTTCTCTTTGTCTTGATTGTTAGTTACGTTTTAAATAAATTTTTAATGAATATCTGTGTTCTGTTTTTTCTGCTGTTTTTTTGCCTGTTAGCGTTATTTTTTTCAAACCTGCTATCGCGGAATAAATTCCGCTCCTACAGGGGTAGCGACCCGTGCAGATACACCATCGCGTAAACGCTACATCCCTGTCTTCAGGGAGATAACGGCTTCGGCGACAGCTTTTGGCGCTTCGGCGTATTTCTCAAATTCCATCGAGTAGGTCGCCCTGCCCTGTGTTGCTGAACGTAACGATGTCGCATAACCGAACATCTCAGCCAGCGGGACTTCCGCGTGTATGCTCTTGCCGGCAACGGTATCATCCATTCCTGCGACGATACCACGGCGACGATTAAGATCACCCATCACATCGCCCATATAATCTTCCGGTGTAACCACTTCAACCTTCATCATCGGCTCAAGGATGGTCGGCCCCGCTTCCAGAGCACCCTGCCTGAAGCACATCGATGCAGCGATCTTGAACGCCATTTCGTTCGAGTCCACATCATGATACGAACCGTCATACAGGGTCACCCTGACATCTTCTATCGGATAACCCGCAAGTATGCCGCTGCGCATCTGCTCCTGCACGCCCTTGTCAACGGCCGGGATGTATTCCTTAGGCACCGCACCGCCAACGACATCATTCACAAACTCATAACCCGAGCCCGGCTCTCTTGGCTCGATCTTCAGATAGACATGTCCATACTGGCCACGACCACCCGACTGCCTGGCGAACTTCGCCTCGTGCTCTACCGCTCTCGTTATCGCTTCGCGGTAAGCTACCTGCGGATTACCCACATTGGCATTGACGCTAAATTCACGCAACATGCGATCGATGATGATCTCCAGGTGAAGCTCACCCATGCCGGAGATGATCGTCTGACCGGACTCTTCATCGGTATGCACACGAAACGAGGGGTCTTCATGCGCCAGCTTGGCCAATGCCACCCCCATCTTTTCCTGGTCAGCCTTGGTTTTGGGCTCGACCGCTATCGAGATAACCGGCTCAGGAAAATCCATTTTCTCCAGCGTTATGACGGCCCTGGGATCACATAAAGTGTCACCAGTGGTCACATCCTTGAGTCCGATCGCTGCAGCAATATCACCTGCAAGCACTTCTTTAATCTCTTCACGGCTATTGGCGTGCATCTGTACGATACGACCAACACGTTCTTTTTTACCTTTTGTCGGGTTGTAAACCGTGTCACCCGTTTTCAGAACACCTGAATATACACGGAAGAAGGTTAGATTCCCGACAAATGGATCAGTCGCAATCTTAAAACCTAAAGCCGCAAAAGGCGCTTTGTCATCAGAAGGTCTTTCAGCTTCCGTTTCATCTTTATCATCGAGGTGGCCGGTGATCGCAGGCACATCGACAGGTGAAGGCATATACTCGATGATCGCATCAAGCATGGCCTGCACCCCCTTGTTCTTAAAAGCACTGCCACAAAAAACCGGCACGATCTCATTTGCCAGGGTTCTTAGTCGGATACCTTCCCTTATATCGTCGGTATCCAGCTCGCCGCTCTCGAGGTACTTATCCATCAGTGCTTCACTGCCTTCTGCAGCCGTTTCCACCATGGACTCACGCCACTCATTGCTCAGCTCGAGCAATTCAGCCGGGATTTCATCTTCGACGAACTCCGAGCCCATGCTCTCTTCCTTCCAGCGAATCGCCTTCATCCTGACGAGATCTATAACCCCCTCGAAGAGCTCTTCTGCACCGATGGCTATCTGCATCGGTACCGGGTTAGCACCCAGACGTTCTTTAATTTGTTCTACCACGCGCAAAAAATCTGCACCTGCACGATCCATCTTGTTGACGAACGCCATGCGTGGCACATGATATTTATTTGCCTGCCGCCAGACCGTTTCCGACTGTGGCTCGACCCCCCCTACCGCGCAGAAGACAGCACAGGCACCATCCAGTACCCGTAGTGAACGTTCGACTTCGATGGTGAAATCTACATGTCCGGGCGTATCTATTATATTGATACGGTGTTCTTCATACTGCCCATCCATGCCTTTCCAGAAACAGGTAGTGGCTGCGGAGGTGATGGTTATTCCGCGCTCCTGCTCCTGCTCCATCCAGTCCATGGTAGCAGCACCGTCATGCACCTCACCTATCTTGTGAGATATACCTGTGTAATACAGGATACGTTCTGTTGTCGTGGTCTTGCCTGCATCGATATGCGCCATGATACCAATATTACGATAGCGCTTGATTGGCGTACTGCGAGCCATGACCTACTTTCCTGCCTACTCGGCCTGCCAGCCAACGAACCGACAGTCATTGATTTTTCTGATTACCAGCGGAAGTGAGCAAACGCCTTATTCGCTTCAGCCATACGGTGTGTGTCTTCACGTTTTTTGACGGCATTACCACGATTTTCAGCCGCGTCCATCAGCTCTCCCGCCAGTTTCAACTGCATCGATTTTTCACCGCGGTTACGCGATGCATCGATCAACCAGCGCATAGCCAGCGTGGTACGGCGACTGGCGCGCACCTCGACAGGCACCTGATAGGTAGCACCACCGACTCGACGAGATTTAACCTCGACCATCGGTGCGACGTTTTCCAATGCTTTATCGAGAACATCCATCGGTTCGCCATCAGCTTTATCATCGATACGATCCAGCGCGTTATACATGATAGCTTCAGCAACAGACTTCTTACCGCTAACCATGATCATGTTGACGAACTTTGTGATCTGAGTGCTGCCGAACTTGGGATCAGGCAGGACTTCTCTTTTGGGGACTTCTCTTCTTCTTGGCATTAGGTTTCTCTATAAATTCGTTGGCTTTTGAGGTTTAAGACTTGGGACGTTTAGTACCGTATTTAGAACGACCCTGACGACGTGATTCCACACCCTGTGTATCCAGGCTACCGCGAACTACGTGATAGCGAACACCCGGCAGATCTTTAACACGACCACCGCGGATGAGCACCACGCTGTGCTCCTGCAGATTATGACCTTCACCACCGATGTAGCTGGTCACCTCAAAAGCATTGGTTA
>DROB01000086.1 GCA_011321985.1 Gammaproteobacteria bacterium
AATTATGAAGGTATAATGTTGATATTCCTGGATTTATTTTCCCATGGAAACTTGCTATCATGACAGATTAGACAGGTTATAAGTGGTAGAGCGATGCAAAATGGTGCACTGAATTTATTAATGGCTAGCTCGACAGATACCAGTCAATGTATCCAGTTAGCCCTGGATTCTCATTTTACTGACTTCCATGTACATCGGGTCGAAACCAGAGATGCTCTGACAGAGGCTCTGGGGGAAAAACAATGGAGCCTGTTATTCAGCGAAATGAGTCTTACCGATTTTTCTGCGAACGAGTTACCTGAAATATTTGATGCGCACGGCCTGTCCATTCCGGTTATTCTTATCGCAGACAATAACACTGTTCGTGAGGTATCGCACTGTCTCGAGCACGGTATCTGCGCGCTCGTTCAATGTGATAAAAAATACCTTCACTATCTGCCGGTAACGGTCAATGCATTGTTAAAGCAGGCTGAGCTGGAGCGCAAACAGGCAATAGCAAGGCAGGATTTGCTAGACAGTGAAGAACGTTTTCTCGACATATTTAATAACACCAGTGATCTTATCCAGTGTATTGCACCGGATGGTTCTTTTATCTACACCAACAATGCATGGCGCAAAGCGATGGGCTATACCGTGCTGGAAGTTGCTGCACTAAACCTGATGGATGTCCTGCATCCGGAAAGTCAGTTATGCTGTCAGGACCGCTTTGAACGTTTGAAGCTGGGGATACCCCTGCCCACGATAGATTTTAAGTTTCTAACCAAATCAGGTGAGACCCTTCATCTCATTGGTGAATGTGGCTCAATCTTGAAAGACGGTGTCGCTACCTCGACGAGAGGCATCTTTCAGAACGTAACAGAACAAATTCTTGCCGAAAAAGCACTGAAGGAGAGTGAGGCACGTTTTCAGGCATTATATGATCTGGCACCTGATATCTATACGACCCTGAATACCAAGGGTGAGATACTTTCTGTCAACCAGACGGGGCTCGATATGCTCGGTTATTCGAAACAGGAAATAATCGGATATCCTGCTATAGAATTCGTACATCCTGAAGACCGGCAGCGCGTTAGCAAGCATATAGAAGAGGTGTTTCTTACTGGTGACGACAGGGTAAAAATCGAATATCGAAAAACACGGAAAGATGGCAGTGTCCTGTGGATCCATGAATGTGTAAAACTCGATGAAGATGGCGGTGTGCCTCGATTATTGGTCGTGTGCAGGGATATTACTGTACAGAGAGAGTTGCAGGAAAAACTTAAATTCCACGCAACACATGATTCTCTAACACAATTGATCAACCGACGTGAATTAGAGAATCGATTACAAAGGGTTTTGTCAACCATGACTATACGGGATGAGCATATATTATGTTTCCTGGACCTGGATGAATTCAAGATGATAAATGATGCGAATGGCCATGCCGCAGGTGATGACCTGTTACGGCAGATTACGAAAATCCTTCATGAGAATATCCGTTCGCGTGATACCCTGGCCCGGATAGGAGGAGATGAGTTCATCGTACTGATGGAACGTTGTCCCCTCGAGGTAGCACTAAAACTTGCAGAGAAATTTAAAAAGATCATCTCCGAGTTTGAGTTCCGCTGGCGTTCTCAG
>DROB01000087.1 GCA_011321985.1 Gammaproteobacteria bacterium
CTGTTACCGTTCGACTTGCATGTGTTAAGCATACCGCCAGCGTTCAATCTGAGCCATGATCAAACTCTTCAGTTTAATATCTCAAATTTTATTTCTTTCAGGTAACTTGTTCTTTGAGAAACAAGAAACGCTGTTGCTAGTTTAAAAGTCACTATTCAAAATTGCTTCTGAAATCATAACGATTGCCTAGCTTGTTTCTTGACCTCGCCAACGCAAGCACCCACACAAACTATCTAATCCAAATTGTAAAAGAGCATTTGCTTTCAGAACCTAGCCTATTAAGCTGTTTTTACTGACATTTCTTACGAAAAGCCAAGCAAATAATTCCGTGGAGCAAAGAAGCGAAAGTTTAACAGTTTTTCAAACTGTGTGGCAAGTGTTTTTTGAAATTAATTTCTGTTTCCAGAACCTGATGCGTTTCTAAAATAGATTCTAAAACCGCTTCAAAAAACGTTGCCTCCCAACGCAGGCGCGCATAATACATAAAACTTATACCTGTGTACAGAATTAATTCAAAAAAAGTGAAAAAAGATTTTCAAACCAGTAATAAGATGTTTTTTTATGTGATTTACGGCATATTTCAGCTTTATTATTCAACATGACAATCATCACCCCAGACAGAGCAATGGCATCTCAGACGACAAAAATTAAAAACACGCTCAGCAGCGCATCCAGCCCTTACCTGCTACAACATAAGGATAACCCGGTCCACTGGCAGATGTGGAACAGCGAGACACTGGCGCAAGCCAAAAACCTTAACCGACCGATATTACTGTCTATCGGCTACTCTGCCTGCCACTGGTGCCATGTCATGGCCCATGAATCATTCGAAGATAACAAAACAGCCGAGACGATGAATGATCTCTTTATCAATATCAAGGTAGATAAAGAAGAACGGCCTGATCTCGACAAAATCTACCAGAATGCACACTCCATGCTCACAGAGCGTCCCGGCGGCTGGCCCCTGACCGTATTCCTTACCCCCGGTGACCACCTGCCGATCTTTGCTGGCACCTACTTCCCTGTGGAAGCCCGGCACGGCCTGCCCTCATTCCGATCTTTGCTGCTCCACATCAATGACATCTGGCAAACACGCCAGACAGACATCGCACAGCAGTCTCGCTCGCTACAAACAACCTACACACATATGTATGAGTCATCAAAACCGGCCGATGCGCATTTTGATCACACCGTTATCGATATCGCACGTAATCAGATCGAAAAGCAGTTTGACAGCAAGAACGGTGGCTTCAGTGGCGCACCCAAATTCCCTCACCCCTCTATCCTGGAATTTTCTATCAAACATTGGAGCCGAGCACGGAGGCATCATCAGGCCGATCCACAAATTTTACACTGCGCCATCTACTCCCTGGAAAAAATGGCGGATGGCGGACTCTTCGATCACCTTGGAGGCGGCTTCTACCGGTACTCCACCGATGAACAATGGATGATCCCGCACTTTGAAAAGATGCTCTACGACAATGGTCCGCTACTCTCACTATATAGTCAGGCATGGAAACTCCATGCAGGGCTTTTATTTTTTGATGCTGCCCGGCAAACCGCTGACTGGGTGATCCGCGAGATGCAGCACCCCGATGGCGGGTACTACTCGGCACAGGATGCAGACTCCGAAGGACATGAAGGCAAATTCTTTGCCTGGAAGAAAGATGAAATAGAAACCCTTTTAAAAGCGGCCAACGATAAAAGTATGATAGATGCCGGTTCCATCAAAATATTCAAGCAGCGCTTCGGACTGAACCGGGACGAAAATTTCGACGATTCATGGCATCTGCATGGCTACCTCAGCGAAACCTCACTGGCCGATAAAAACAATATAGAGAAGCAACAACTGCACCAGCAACTGCAATTGATACGGCAGTTTCTGTTCCAGCAACGTGAACAACGTGTCCACCCCGCCACTGACACCAAAATCTTATGCGCCTGGAACGGACTGATGATCCATGGCATGGCGAGTGCTGGCCGCCTGCTGGACAGGCCCGATTACACAGAATCAGCCATACGTGCTGCGTATTATCTGAAGAACCACTGCTGGCAGGAGGATGCATTATCTGCCAGTATCAAAGATGGCAAAGCCACCCTCAACGCTTATGTCGATGACTATGCCTTTCTCATCTACGGCTTACTGGAGCTACTGCAGAGCCAATGGGACAACGATCTATACAGGTGGACACAACAACTGGCCGACCAGTTACTCACCAATTTTGAAGATAAAAACTACGGAGGGTTTTACTTCACCAGCAACCAGCATGAGAAACTGATCCAACGCCTGAAAGCTTTCAGCGATGATGCCATCCCCTCCGGCAACGCTATCGCCGCTCTCAGCTTAAACCGACTCGGTTACCTCTCAGGAAAACAGCACTATATAGACGCAGCCGAACGTTGTCTGCAATCGGCCTGGACAGCGATGAACCACGCCCCTGTCTCACACTGTGCACTCCTGAATACGTTAGCCGAATTCATGGTGCCACCCAATATTCTAATCATAAGAGAAAGAACCGAGCTAGCCACTAAAGATAACTGGCAGAAACTGGCGCAGCAGTATTATTTACCGGATACGCTGGTGTATACTATTTCAGCAGAGCAGGTACCCGATGGGGTATTGTCTGAAAAAATACCCGCAACAGACAACCACATCGCCTATCCATGCAATGGGCTACAATGCCAGACAGCTCTGGAAAGCAGCACTGAGCTCCAGGCCTATCTTCAGAATAACAGTTATCGCGTTTTGGAATAAATCACAAAAAACCGCGCAAAAACAATGAACTTGCGGTCTTCTTTAGACTTACTACAAAGAAAACTCTGGGAATCAATATCTTATAGACTTGCAATACTTATCACTTTAGGAGTATGGTTGAACCCTCTGAATTATACATAGTCAGAAGACTGTCTTAATATTAACTAACAAATACGAGGATAAAACCATGGCAGACCAACGTAAACTGACCATTATCGCAACCAAGGGTACCCTGGACTGGGCTTATCCTCCATTCATTCTTGCCTCTACTGCTGCAGCTTTAGGTATGGAAGTATCGATCTTCTTTACTTTTTACGGTTTAAACCTGCTGCTAAAAGATACCAGCAAGTTAAAGATTACACCGACCGCGGCACCCGATATGCCAATGAAAATGCCGTTTGGCCCCAAATGGCTACAAAATATCGACTTCGGCCCTAAAGTACCAAACGTACTGTGGAACATCCCTTTCATGGACCCTATTTGTACCAGCTTGATGAAGAAAACAATCAGCAACTGTGGTGTAGCAACCATCGCTGAACTGCGTGAGCTTTGTCAGGAAGCTGAATGTAAATTCCTCGCATGCCAGATGACAGTTGAGCTGTTCGGTCACGATCCAAAAGCCTTCATCGACGGTTGTGATTTCGTCGGTGCAGCAACTTACTTCGAAGAGTCAGCTGACGCGACACAGTCACTGTTTATCTAGTAAGACGACAAGTTACATAAAAAAGGCCACGCTCTGACTATCAGAGCGTGGCCTTTTTTATGAATAAAAGATAAAAGCTTTAGCCGCAAAAAAAGTTTTTATCTTTGGACCTTTGCGTTCTTCGTGCCTTTTGCGGCTAAATTTTCTTTTGCTTTCTGCCAGTAATCCTCCAGCACGGCAACACTGCAATCTTCCATCTGCTTGCCATCTTCTGACAGTAACTGCTCGACGACTTCGAAACGTGATATAAACTTACGATTGGAATCACGTAATGCCTGCTCAGGGTTTACACCCAGATGGCGAGAGAGGTTAACACTGGCGAACAGGATATCTCCCATCTCGTCAGTGATTCTTTGCTGATTATCCGCGACATCGATCTCCGCTTTTAGCTCACCGATTTCTTCCTGGAGCTTGTCGAATACCGGTTGAATAC
>DROB01000088.1 GCA_011321985.1 Gammaproteobacteria bacterium
TATAACAAACTTAACCAAATACAAGCAATCCTGATAACATGAAGCCTTGGCTAACCAACCGGTTACAGCCTTTTTTACGCCAGAAAACACGATACTATTTTTTACCGGCAGGGATATATTGATGGCAACACCCCCTGAAAACCCGACCCAGGCACGACGTTACGCTGGTTTATTTCGACGCCTCTTTGCTATTTTTTATGACATTTTTCTACTGACAGCCATATTGCTCGTCATTGCTGCAATCGCGATGCAGTTAAACCACGGCAAAGCGATCGAGACCAGTGATGATTTTCGTCCTCTCTATATTCTTTTTATGTTCGGCATCTGTTACCTCTATTTTGCCTGGTTCTGGATGCACGGTGGCCAGACATTAGGCATGAAAACCTGGCAGATACAATTACATTCAATAGATCAAACCCCCATCGACTGGAAGACAGCCGCAATAAGGTTTGTCGGTGCCATTTTTTCCTGGGGCATACTCGGGCTGGGTTTTTTATGGTCGTTGTATGATAAAAAAAACCGCTGCTGGCACGATTTGAGCAGTAAGACCATACTGCTTGATATGAGGAATACCTGAATAAGTCACGGGTCGATGTCCTGTTCGCCCCAGACTTATCCGGCGGTTTCAGAGGTACCCTAGTTAACTCTTTTCAGGAAATACAAACTGATTATCGCAACCAGTATTAATGAGGCCGATGCGCTTAGCGCAGGTGCTATCTTTATCGCCAGACCCAAATATGTCATACCCTGATTAATCATAAAATAAAGGATGCCTATCACCACTGCCAGCATGATGCGCTGCCCTGCACCACCACTACGCGGTGTAGTCGCGAACACGATAGGCATCGCCACCATCAACATGACCAGACAGGTAAGCGGGGTAAATATTTTTACCCAGAAGGACAAAAGATATTCATCATTATCCAGATTATTCTCCTGCAGGTATTGACTATAGGTCAGTAACTCTGTGGCTGACATATCAGAGGGTTCGAGTTCCAGTACAGTAAATAGCTCGAGCAATAGAAGCCGTTTTAGTATCGTCTTTTTTTTATATGACGTTTCTATACCTGTGGTCGATATCGTCGAGCGTTTTATGTTATCCAGCACCCACTCACCATCCTGATACCGTGCACGTTCAGCATATGTCAGAGAGCTTAACTGGCGACTTTTATCCAGCTCATAGATACGAACCTGACGCAACTGATGGTCAGGCAGTATTCTTTTCACGTTGACATAGCGATTACCATCACGTGCCCATATGTCGCTGGAACCGCCGACGATCAATTTCTTCTCGATCGCTTGCGCACGGTAGGTCTTGGCCGTCCGGATAGCAGAAGGCACCACATATTCACCCAGCAGGCCCACGAGTATGGCTATCAATAGACCGGTCTGTAATACCGAGCGCGTTATCCGTAGTGTTGTCACACCCGATGCCCGCATCACAGTCAGTTCTGAACTTGCTGCCAGTGAACCCAGAGACAGGATCCCTCCCAATAAGATAACAGACGGCGCTATCTCATATAGACGTTGTGGCAGACGGAACAGGACATATAACGCTGCCTGCAACGGACCATAATCCCCCTTGCCCACATCGCTTAGCTGCGAGACATAATCTACAAAGGCAAAAATAGATATCATGACAAAACCGGCAAGCAGGCAACCGTTGATAACTGATTTTGCTATGTAGCGATCAAGGACCACCTAAGCAACTCCTTTGGTCGGCCCGTGCCTGAAGGCAAAACCGGCCAGATAACCTTTCTGTTTTAGCAGAAAAAACGTGATGATGATAGCGATAAGATGAACCCACCAGGTTCCGATCCATGGTGAAATTTTTCCTTGCACTATCCAGGAGAATCCGAGGCTGAGAAGATTCGAATACAACAGATAGATGATCAAAGACACCACCAGTTTGGAATAACGACCACTACGTGGTTGCGTATGACTTAACGGTAATGCCATGAAAGCCACGATAATCGTTGCTAATGGTAGCGTGAAACGCCACTGCAACTCACCCTGATAAGCCGGATCGGTCGAACCCCAGAGTTCGGATAAGCTTTTAGATTTTACCGACTGCCGGGCTTTGATCTGTTTCCTGTCGATATGGATACCGTAATCTTTGTATCTTATGATCTTAAAATCAGCATCACCTGCATCACCAACATAATGCGTGCCATCATGCATCATCATGTAACGACGGCCTTCTTCATTATAAAAACTACTGGTACTTTCAGCCAGGTCAACATAATTAGACCCATCGCGAACCTGCTGATAAAAAACATTGCTGATCTGACTTTTACTTCCCGTATCTGGTTTCAGCTCTGGTCCAGGACCTGATTCCAGAAACAATACCGCTCCTCCCTTACTGGCACGATTAAACTGACCTATGAGTAAGGTGTCCAGCTGAGATTGACTACGAATCTCAGCTGAGATCAACGCTCGTTGATAGGAGATGACCGGTCTTAAATACAGTAGCAGTATCAGCAGTATCAGTGTGGTCGGAACAGCTACCAGCATCAATGGTTTATACCACTGCAACGGTCCGACACCCGCTGACATGATAGCCGCCATCTCACTATCGCTATAGAGCCTGCCAAAGGCGAGCAGTATCCCCATCAGTAAACTCAACGGTATCAGAATGACGATAAACTCGAAGAGACTATTGATCAGGTAGGAGAAAAAAGCAGTCAGAGGAAGCGCTCCCTGAGCTACCCAACTCAGCAGATGTACCACTTCGGTACCCAGGACAATAATCAACAGTACAAAGTAAACTGACAAAAATACGGTCAGTAATTCTTTTGCGATATATTTATCGATTATCGTTAACGTCATACGATTTCCTGTTCTCCTGTTTTATATGAAAATAGATAAACCAGCAAACAGGTGTATACGTATTTTTTGATCGGATACATATGCAGCCCGTTTTTTGAGCATCGTATATGGGCTCAAACCCATGCGTAATCTGTATAGAACATGGAAACAAGGTGCTAATTCAGCTGGAGTTTAACCTGAAAAGTTGTGCAAACGGCAATATTTGGCGGAATTGCTGAACTATAGCTCAAAAATTGAACCCTACCCCTACCCTCTACACCCTAAATTGCATACAATCGACAACCAGTAAACATTTGAACCCTTTCTAAAGAACCGAATAAAACTGACGGAGACCTCATGGAATATACAGTCAAAAGTGGCAACCCCGAAAAACAACGTATAGGCTGTGTTGTCATTCCGGTATATGCCTCCAGAAAGCTTTCAACCTCTGCAAGGATAATCGATAAAGTCAGCAACGGTTATATATCTAACCTGGTGCGCCGTGGAGAGATCGAAGGTGATCTGGGCAACATCTTATTGTTACATAATGTCGAGAATACCTTGTGTGACCGTATATTGCTCATCGGTTGCGGTAAAGAAAAAAATATTGATGCTCAAACATTTTACAAGATAAATCACACCATGGTCGAAACGCTACAGACCAGCGGTGCGACAGAAATCGCTTCCTATCTCACCGAGATATCGGTCAAACGTAAAGATATAAGCTGGAAAGTACAACACTCCATCGAGGCGATCAACGAAACTCTTTATCACTTCAACCAGCTTAAATCCGAAAAGTCAGAAACTCGCCGCCCGCTAAGGAAATTCATATTCAGTGTTAATGGTCGCGGCCAACTGATGCAGGGTGAACAGGCTGTGCGACGGGGCATGGCTATTTCAACCGGCATCAACCTGGCAAAAGATCTGGGCAATATGCCGGGCAATATCTGTACGCCGGACTACCTGGCAAAACAGGCGACAAAGCTCGCCACCCAGCACAATAAACTGGAGACTTCCATACTGGAAGAAAAAGACATGGAAAAACTGGGTATGGGGGCTCTGCTATCCGTCTCTAAAGGCAGTCGCGAAGCGGGAAAAATGATCATCATGCAATACGCAGCGGGCAAGAAGAGCCAGGCTCCGGTGGTATTTGTCGGTAAGGGTGTGACCTTCGATTCTGGCGGCATCAGCCTGAAACCAGGTGCGGGCATGGACGAGATGAAATTCGATATGTGTGGTGCCGCCAGCGTGATCGGTGTCATCAGTGCCTGTGCAGAACTACAACTACCGGTCAACATCATCGGTATTATCCCCACGGTAGAAAACATGCCGGATGGTATCGCTTCGCGACCCGGTGATGTTGTCACCAGTATGTCAGGACAGACCATCGAAATCTTAAATACCGATGCCGAAGGCCGCCTCATACTATGTGATGCTCTCACCTATGCTGAAAAATTTGAACCCGATGTCGTCATCGATATCGCAACCCTGACCGGTGCCTGTATCGTGGCATTGGGTGCCCACCCCGCCGGTCTGCTAAGCAACCACAATCCTCTGGTGAACGACCTGTTGTCAGCAGGTCAGAACAGCGGTGACCGTTGCTGGCAATTACCGCTATGGGAAGATTATCAGGATCAACTAAAAAGTAACTTTGCAGATATGGCAAATATCGGTGGCAAGGGTGCGGGCACGATTACTGCCGCCTGCTTCCTGTCGCGCTTTACCAAAAAATATCACTGGGCACACCTTGATATCGCAGGTGTAGCATGGAAGAGTGGCTCTCATAAGGGTGCGACCGGGCGACCGGTTGGACTGCTCACTCAGTATATTCTTGATCGCTGTAAAGACTGCTAGACGACACTTCAATGCCTGACTACGACCCTGAAAGCATTCCGATACTCGATGATGTCATCGAGAGTCCTGAAGATCCGGACGAGAATATAACGGCTGGCACCACTGACCCTTTTGCAGGAACAGATGAGCAGACACTGTTCTCCGGCGATTCCGTGGTTGATTTTTCTGCGGAAGCAGAGGAAGACATCGATGTTCCTGCTGAGATGCAGACTGAGGAGACATTACTCGATTCAATCTCCCTCACAGAGGACATGCTGGTAGAGGCCATCGGACAGGATGATACCGAAATGGATTCATCCCCTGCCGACGAAACCGGGCCAGACAGCTTCGAATCGGCACTGATCGACTACGATTCAGAAAAAAACAGCGACTCACCTGCCGATGATGAAATAATCGACATGCCTGCTGTTGATGAAGCACCGGTCGAGGGCACACCGTACTCGATATCCCCCTCTACGTTACAGTCGATCACGGAAGATATCGTCGACCAGCTGATGCCTGATATAGAACGACGCTTACATTTTTTGATACGACAGGCACTGGAAGAAAAACTGCCAGCAGATACCGATCGCTCCAAATTTTATCCAACACCTCCTATTGACCATAAAATCGAGGATTGAGCGGGCGTTAGCGTGTTTATTAGCCCGTGTTTTGGGTATAATTCAGCGCTTTAAATCTGTTCAACTGAGCCCATCATGATGTCCGAAATGGAAAAAACCTACAATCCGCAAGCCATCGAAGACAAGTGGTACCAGATCTGGGAGCAAAATGGTTACTTCAATGCTGACCAGACCATAGAAGGGGCTGACGAAAAAGCCGGGCGCGACAACTTCTGCATCATGATTCCACCACCCAATGTCACGGGTCGTCTACACATGGGACACGCTTTTCAGGACACCATCATGGACACCATGATCCGTTACCACCGCATGCAGGGCGAAGACACGTTATGGCAGGTCGGCACCGACCATGCCGGTATCGCGACCCAGATGGTGGTCGAGCGGCTGATCAATGCCGAGGGAAAAACACGCCACGATTATGGTCGCGAAAAATTCACCGAAAAAATATGGGAATGGAAGCAACAGTCCGGCAATACCATCACCCGACAGTTACGCCGTATGGGTGCATCGCTCGACTGGTCACGTGAACGTTTCACCATGGATGAAGGTCTGTCAGCCGCGGTAACAGAAGTTTTTGTCCGACTCTATAATGAAGGTCTGATCTATCGTGGTAAGCGTCTGGTCAACTGGGACCCGGTCCTGCATACTGCAGTTTCTGATCTGGAGGTTCTGTCGAAAGAAGAATCTGGTCACATGTGGCACATGCGTTATCCACGCAGTAACGGTGTCGGTCACGTCGTGGTCGCCACCACACGTCCTGAAACTCTGTTAGGGGACTGTGCCGTTGCGGTTCACCCTTCTGATGAGCGTTATTCCTATCTGTTAGGCGAGTATCTGGAACTGCCACTCACCGGCAGAAAAATTCCGGTCATAGCCGATGAACATGTCGACCCCGAATTTGGTACCGGTTGTGTAAAAATCACACCTGCCCATGATTTCAATGACTATCAGGTGTGGACGCGTCATAAAAATAATACCGAGATCCGTGACCTGCCAAACGGAGGACTGATCAATATATTCACCGTCGATGCCGCTGTTCGCGATAATGAAGATGATATTAACAAGGTGATCCCCGACCCTTATATCGGTTTAGACCGTTATGCCGCACGTAAACAGATCGTTGCTGATCTGGAAGCAGCCGGTCTGCTCGAAAAAGTTATCGATCATAAATTGATGGTACCGAGAGGCGACCGCTCCAATGCTGTCATCGAACCGTATCTGACCGACCAGTGGTATGTCAAAGTTGAGCCCCTGGCAAAACCTGCTATCAAGGCAGTCGAAGACGGTGACATCAAGTTTGTTCCCGACAACTGGAAGAACACCTATTTTGAATGGATGAACAATATCGAAGACTGGTGTATCTCGCGCCAGATCTGGTGGGGACACCGCATCCCGGCATGGTACGATGACAAGGGTAACATCTACGTCGGTTATGACATCGACGACGTGCGCAGTAAAAACAAACTACCCGAAGATTACCCGCTGACGCAGGATGAAGATGTACTGGACACCTGGTTCTCCTCGGCACTGTGGCCCTTTTCAACGCTGGGCTGGCCAGAGAAAACACCCGACCTCGAAAAATATTATCCCACCAATGTGCTGGTCACCGGGTTTGATATCATCTTCTTCTGGGTGGCACGGATGATTATGATGGGGCTTAAATTTATGGATGATGTGCCGTTTCGTGAAGTCTATGTCCATGGTCTGGTGCGCGATGCAGAAGGCCAGAAGATGTCAAAATCCAAAGGCAATGTCCTCGATCCCATCGATGTCATCGACGGCATCGAACTGGAAGCACTGGTCGAAAAACGTACCAGTGCAGTAATGCAGCCTCACATGATCGAACGCATCGAGAAATTAACGCGAAAAAATTTCCCCGAGGGCATTCCGACATTGGGTACCGACGCGATGCGCTTCACCTTCGCCTCGCTGGCCACCACCGGTCGTGATGTCGTTTTTTCTCCAGCACGTATAGAGGGTTACCGTAATTTCTGTAATAAGCTGTGGAATGCGACGCGTTATGTATTGATGCAGACAGAGGGTAAAGATACCGGTTTAAATGATGATGGTAGCGATAATCAGGACATCGCCCTCTCCCTGGCTGACCGCTGGATCATCTCGCGCCTGCAACATGTAGAGCAGCGCATCAGACAGCACAGTGAAAATTCGCGCATCGACCTGATCGCACATGATCTTTATGCCTTCGTCTGGGAAGATTACTGCGACTGGTATCTGGAATTATCGAAACCGGTTTTATTCAATGATGCGACACCCGAAGATGAGCAACGAGCAACACGCCGCACCCTGGTGCGTGTGCTGGAAACCATCTTGCGATTAAATCATCCCATCATTCCATTCATCACTGAAGAGTGCTGGCAATATGTTGCTCCACTGGCAGGTAAGCAGGGAAAAACTATCATGTTACAACCCTACCCTGAAGCAGACGACAGCAAGATAGATAAGGTTGCTGAACAGCAACTCGAATGGGTCAAGACTTTTGTCAGTGGCGTACGCCAGATCCGGTCCGAAAATGATATCCCACCCGGTAAACCTCTGTCACTACTTTTACAGAATGCCTCTGAAAATGACAGGACTCTTTACGACGATAATCGGACATTTATCGAAACCCTGGCAAAACTGGAAAAAAGTGAATGGCTGAAAAGTGACGAAGAAGCACCCATGTCCGCGACCGCCCTGGTCGGAGAGATGAAAATCCTGATCCCGCTCGCCGGCCTTATCGACAAAGATGCTGAATCGGCCCGTCTTGAAAAAGAAATAAACAAGATACAGTCAAACGTAGACAAGACCACAGCTAAACTGGTCAATAAAAACTTTGTCGACAAGGCACCTCCCGCCGTAGTCGAAAAAGAACGCACACGACTGGCGGAGATGACAAAAGCAGTAGAGCAACTACAGGAGCAGCTTGAGAAAATCAAAGCTCTGTAGATGTATTCGTTTAAACCTGAACAGGCCTTGAGCGTACGAAGTTAAAGAGCTGTTTCCGACGCAAAGCGGACGTTGAAAGATTTAGAAACATTTTTGCCGCCAAGGACGTGCCCGAGCGAAGCGACAAATACCCTTGGGGTGCAAAGAACACGAAAAAAACGCCAACAAAACCTTTTTTAGTTTTTTTCGTAGATCGGGTTAGCGCAGCGTAACCCGACGTTTACATTCAACTTTAAAAGATTAAAAGCGATTTACCGCAGAAACGCCGATTAGGGCAGGATGCCCGTAAGTAGGGCAATGCAGGAGCAATTGCCGAGACGCAGAGAAAAATGTTTGATTTTACTTCACTGCTGTCCCGTTAACTATTGAAGGAATGAAATCCAGCAAATGACTGAGACCGTATGCCGCACGGACGCGGCATCCGAGCGCACATGGATGTGTTTACAGCGTGTCTCA
>DROB01000089.1 GCA_011321985.1 Gammaproteobacteria bacterium
CCTCTGTATCATGACAATAAATAACGGTAATTTGGCCAATTTGAGCCTCTTATCCGCAATAAACCCCTTCCTGTCACTATCTGCTGGTAATTCAAGATTACTGGTCTTAAATTAGAATCATGAAAAAGAACTCAGGATTTACGCTAATTGAGCTGATGGTCGCCGTGTCTATCGTAGCTATATTGCTTACGATTGGTGTACCGTCGCTAAAAACATTTATGCAGGGAAACCAGTTGATCGCGTCGACTAACGAATTGGTTTCTGCAGTGCATGTGGCGCGCAGTGAGGCGATCAAGCTTAATTCCAAGGTTAGTATCTGTTCCAGTAGTAACGGTACAAGTTGCTCTGGTAGCAGCAGCTGGAAAGAAGGCTGGATAGTGTTTGTTGATGCAAATGGTGATTTGGTCGGTACCGGAGTGGCCTGTGCAGCAACAGGTACTGATTGTCTGCTGCGTATCCATGATGGATTTGATGATAATCAGCTAACGGTAAAAGGCGTTGACAGTAACAGTGCGGCTATCACCTCATTTACATTTACCTCGAGAGGCCTGCCAAAGGCTAACAACGGGGCGTCGCAGTCAGGTGTTTTTAGTCTTTGCAGCCTGAATGATACCGGAAATACCATTCGTTCACGTGCAGTCGTACTTGGTTTGTCAGGTCGGGTTCGTGTTTCAGATAATACGGCAGTAATCTCATGTCCTCCATAAAAACATTAAGAGTTATGAAAAAACAGCCAGTTCAAATACGTAATAATCGTGGCTTTAGCCTGTTAGAAGCTTTGCTGGGATTTTTGATTCTATCTATCGGTATGCTGGGTATTGCTTCTTTGCAGGCTATTTCACTTAAGGCGGGTAAAACATCGGTATACGGTAGTGTTGCCATGATGAAAGTGGAGGAGTTGTTTGAGAGTATGCGGGCAAATTCTACAAGTGCAGCATTAGCAGCTTATGAAGCGGCCGGTTCCGGCACCGGAACGAATAATAATTGTACCGGTGCTACAGTCTGTACCGGTGTGCAGTTGGCGCAAGAAGATATCTTCTGGTGGAAAAAGAATCTGACGGCTGGCTTGCCAGGTGCTGCAACCACTGTTGTCACTTATACCGCTGCTATTCCGCCATCAAAATTGGCGACAATGAAAATTGATGTTAACTGGAATGAGCGTGACAAAGATGCCGGTGGAAGTATTGCTAAAACATATACCACAACCGCTAACATCTGCACCGGCGTTCCCTGCTAAACAACAAGGTTATGGTTATGTCTTTAATGAAAATTAAACAATCTCAGGGCTTTTCGCTGGTTGAACTGCTGGTTGCGATGGTTGTTGGTTTGATCATCGTCAGTGGTGCGTTTTCGCTGCATTCAGGTTCGAGAAAAATACAGGTTAAAAGTGAAGAGCAGATGGATATGGTGGCCGATGCCCGGTTTGCTATTGAGATGATTGCTTATGATTTACGTCATGCCGGTATGTGGGGTGGTACTAATAAGGATGGTTTGATTGCCTGTAAGTCTACTGATACGGCATGCGTTACTCCACTCACCGCCGTGAATGATTGTGCGGTAGGCGTAGGTGACCCCGTCTGGGCTTATGATTTATCACGCCCTGTTTTTGCTACAAACGCATCAAATCCATATTCTGCAACCTGCATTCCTACATCAGAGAAATATTTGGCAGGTACTGATGTACTGGAGATTCGTTATGCTGACTCAAATATTACAGAGACCGCCAACTTAAGAGGTGGCCAGGCTTACGTGCGCAGTAACTTTCTTAATGGCAAAGTTTTTGTTGGTAGTACTCAGCCCGAACTGGATGGGTATGAGACTTCGTCGCTTACAGCTAATCATGAGTTGCATGCTTATGCGTATTACATTAGTGATTATACGGATGCAGATGGCGATAATATTCCGTCGTTGCGCCGGGTTGCACTGGTGAATTCTCCTTCAGTACAAAATCAGGTTTTGGTATCAGGTGTTGTTGATCTACAAGTGCAGTTTGGTGTGGATACAACAGGCGATGGAATTGTTAATCGTTATGATAACCCGGACGTTATCACTACTGATAATAACTGGAATAACGTTTATGCTGCGAAGATCTGGCTGTTGCTGCGTACAGACAAGATACAAAGAGGTGTGAATACAGCTAAATCGTTTGAAATAGCCGGAGCACCAGCGGTAACAATAGGCGGCCAGGATGATTACCGTTATTTTATGGTTTCCAGTGTTGTGAGCATGCGAAATCTTAAGCAGATATAAGTTGAGAATATTATGTCCGAAAAAACTAAACAGATGATTAAACAAAAAAACAGCATGCAATTTCATACTGAACAACAGGGCTTCGTATTGATTATGGCGCTGGTCCTACTGGCGGTTATGACGTTGATTGGTGTTGCGTCAATGAATAGTGCCAACATGGAATTAAAGGCAACGGCAAATGCACGCCAACATCAAGTTGCTTTTAATGCGGTGCACTCACTGCTGGAATATACATTGTCTGATGGTGCAGTGACGACAGGTGGTACGCCCATCGATTACCAAACTACATCAGCTACTCCACAATCGATTTCATATGCTTTGGTTAATGCGGCATCTTTGCAGGCATCAGTAGTATTTGCTGGTTGTTCGTCAGGCGTAGGTAGTAGCCTGGAAGCAGGCAAGGGTGTTAGTTATAACTTTTACAGTATTGCAGCGAGTGGTTCAAACACCACGGGTACATCGAGCTCTCTGCAAAATCGCGGTGTACGTTATCCATCTGCTTCGTGCGGATCTTTATAATAGGTGAAAACATGAAAAGTCTTATATCAATTTTATTATTAATGATCGCACAATCTGTCATGGCGCTGGAGCCGCCTAATGGGGTGAAGATACCTGAAGGTGTTCCAGCACAGGGTCATAGAGGTTTTTATGAAATTCATAATGCCATCGAATCGATGTCGCTGCGAATCAGTATGGATGCCAGTCTGCATGGTTTTGTTGAAGGTAAAGTCTGTGATGAGTGCGACACCATACGGGTGTCGATTACACCTGCAACAAAAGCATATGCAAATAATGTTGAAGTGCCGCTGACTAACGCCAAGTCTCGTTTAGGGCGATATGCCACTGTTATTTATCTTATGGATACAAAAGAAGTAACGGCTATACGTTGGTAAATGATCTTTTGAAAAGTAAAGAGTAATTGTTAGTTATTTCAGGAAAGCAATTGGTGCTTTGAAAAGTATCGGTGCAACGATGAATCGGTTTGAGGAAATTATTATGTTTAAACTCCCAGCAAAATTAAAAATATCATTAATCAGCATATTATACGGTGTGATGGTTTCATTTCCTGCCGTTGCTGATGATATCGAAATATATACGTCAGCGGGATCAACAACCTCGACAACCCAGGCTAACGTCCTGTTTGTGCTGGATACTTCTGGGAGTATGGGTAATCCGGTAGTTACACGGCCGGACTACGATCCAACCACTGATTATTCTGGTGGTTCCGCTTGTTATAACAATAACCGCGTGTATACAATGCCGTATGGTGCTGATAATGCTTGGATACATTGTGACCCGTGGTGGTCGTGGTGGTATGGCAATGTAAACTCTTTAAGTCAGGTGAATCGTCCTGCAGTCGTTTGTGATGCGGCAAGTTCGCTGGATGTCACTGGTTTTTATACGGGTCGTGTTTCACAGTATCGCGGTAGTAGTTGGAGAGACAGCATATCTAACAGTAATGTAGATGATTATGTTGAATGTGAAGTCGATAATGGTGTGCACGGTGTTGCAGCGGGTAATTCAAATGTCTGGGCATCATCGACAAGTGGACCGTGGTCAAATTTACAAACTAATTCGATTAATTGGGGTGGTGTAGGTTTAAGTACTGCTTTATATAGTGGTCGTTACCTGAACTATATAATCAACGCGCCTGTTACTAGTTCCAGCACTCGGATAAAGGTGATGCAAGATGTAATCACGGATCTGTTGCAGAGTACAACAGGCGTCAATGTTGGTTTGATGCGTTTCTCGCAAAATGGTGAAGGTGGTATGGTGGCAACACCGATAGATGATATTGCTACAAATAAAGCCACGTTGATTACAGAGTTAAACAAGATGACGGCCAGTGGCGGTACTCCGCTATCTGAAACATTCTATGAGGCTGCCATGTATTTTCAGGGAAAGTCTGTTGATTATGGAAACAATTCAACGCCCTTCAAGAGTGTTTCAAGTTCGAAGTCGGGCGGTAATTACAAGTCGCCGATTGCTGATGAATGTCAGAAGAACTATGTTATTTTATTGACTGACGGTGAACCTACCGGCGATAGCTTAAGTACTTCCCGACGGGGTAAGCTCAACATTGCTAACTGTAGTGGCAACTGTCTGGATGAAATAGCGAAGTCGGTCGGCACTAATGACCAGAGTCTGTCAGTTAATGGTGACCAGTTCCTGTCTACCTTTACAATTGGTTTTGCTATCGATAATCAATTGCTGAAAGATACAGCGCGAGAAAGTTTTGTCGCCACGGGTGTGGGTGAGCGCTACCTTGCTGATGATGCAGCAACGCTGGCAAATACTTTGAATAATATTTTTGCCAATATCTATGAAACAGATACAACGTTTTCTTCACCAGCTGTTTCAGTAAACGCATTTAACCGTGCGACACACCTTGATGATTTGTATTTTACTTTGTTCAAGCCATCCACGGGTACACATTGGCCTGGTAACTTCAAGAAATATAAACTGGATTTCTTCATCGATACAAATGATGTCGATGTCGATGGTGATACTACAGAACGTTTGCCAATGGTTGCTGATTCTGCAGGTATCAATGCAGTAGATGATACCGGCTTCTTCTCAAAAACCTCGAAGAGTTTCTGGTCAAATGGCATTGACGGTACTGATGTAACAGCTGGTGGTGCCGCAAACGAGTTTACCAATAGCCGGAACGTATATACTTACACCGGTATTTATAATAATAACGGTGGTGTATTTACGCCGCCAGTAGCTTCTGCTGACTTAACATCTGCGGCGAATGTGGTTGATAAGACAAATGCTGTAATAACTGAAGCTATGCTCGGAATTGTTGGTGAGCCGCAAAAGATTACCGGTACTGATAGAATTGAAACGCTGCTGGATTGGGCCAAGGGTCTGGACGTGTTTGATGACTACGGTGCTACAGGTACGACTTCTGATCCACGCCCTGAGATGGGTGACCCTCTGCATTCAGAGCCGGCACTGGTACAGTATGGTGAGTCTGCACCTGGTGTTCCTGATCTGGTTGCTTATCTGGCGACGAACGATGGTTACCTGCATGCTATCGACGCGGATGACGGGTCCGAAGTATTCTCATTCATTCCACAAGAACTGTTGACTAACCTCAATGTGCTGATGGATAACAGTACTTCGACCAAGACGTATGGTCTTGATGGTAATGTTGTAGCCTGGATTTATGATAAGCCTGATGTAAATGGTGATGTGGATGGAACTATCTCTGCGGCAGCAGGTGATCACGTTTATCTTTATATAGGTATGCGCCGTGGTGGTAACAACATCTATTCTGTGGATGTTACTGATCGGAATAATCCGACTTTGCGCTGGGTAATCAAAGGTGGTAGTGGTGACTATGCTGAATTAGGGCAGACATGGTCAACCATTAATGTAGAAAAAATTAAAGACGGTAACGCTGAAAGGACCGTGCTGATCTTTGGCGGTGGTTATGATACCAATCAGGATAATATCAACGTGAGAAGTGCTGCAGGTGATAGTGTCGGTAGAGCAGTTTATATCGCTGACGCCAACAGTGGCGAAATGTTATGGTCTGCAGGCGCAGGTGGTACGCTGGCTCTTACTGATATGAAATACAGTATCCCTGCTCGGGTTAAACCACTTGATATAAGGGGTGATGGTTTTATCGATCGCTTATATGTGGCTGATATGGGTGGCCAGGTGTTCCGTTTTGATATTGATAATAATAATGGAGTAGGTCTTGCGGGATCAATTACTGGTGGTCGTATTGCTGATCTGGCAAAAGACAACAGTAAGGCTGATGCGCGACGTTTCTATTACCCACCGGATGTTGCTCTGATCTCTGAAAGAGGAAAATCAGCTTATCTCGCATTGGCTATTTCTTCAGGTTATCGTGCGCATCCTAATAACGTGGATATACAAGATCGCATCTATCTGTTGAAAGATAAGGATGTTTATAATGTACCGGCTTCATATGTGACTTTGACTGAAACGGATCTTTATAATGCAACTTTAAACCTGGCAGCAGGAGATGGTGATTCTAACCAAAACGATGCTGCAAAACTGGCGCTTGATAATACAGACGGCTGGTATATATATCTGGATGATGAAACAGCAGCCAGTAACTGGCTAGGTGAAAAAGGGTTGTCGGAGGCCTTGATAATCGAGGGTACTGTTATCGTGACGACTTTTGTTCCAAATGTATCGGCTAATACAAGCGCCTGTAGCCCTGAATCGGGTATCGGTAAAGTGTTCGTGATGGATGTGCTTGATGCATCACCTGTTCAGGGTGCTACTACTGACAAGCGTCCTGGTCGTCACTTATACGGTGGTCTAGCTAAAGGTGGTATTCCGCCAACACCGAACGTGGTGGTCACAAAAGGTGGAGAACCTACTTTGTGTATCGGTACTGAATGTAAGGCGGCTGATTTGCTTAGAGGTGTTCGTAGAACCTATTGGTATGAGGTAGAAAAATAATGAAAAACATTAAAGGCTTTACCATGGTGGAGTTGATGATTGTTGTTGCAATCATCGGTATCCTGGCGGCAGTTGGTTATCCTGCGTACAATAATGCAATAACAAAAAGTAATCGAGCCGATGCTATAGGTGCATTGCTGGCGGCAGCAGGACGTATGGAGGAGCATTACATGAACAATGACACTTATGCGGTGGCAGATGTAACAACTCTTATGGGGACCAATCAGAGTCCAGAGGGTTATTATACTTTGTCTTTTGCGTCAGCACCGACGGCATTTGGTTATCAACTGGTTGCGACTGCAAATGGTACTGATGCGGAGTGTGTAACTTTTACTCTTGACCAGCTGGGACAGAAAGGATCAACGGGTACCAGTTCAAGTTGTTGGTAGTTGGGATCGGGGTTCCGTAGGAGGGTGAGCTTAGTTTGCTCTTAACTCTTTAGGCAGCTGAAAACGTACGTTTTCAGCTGCCTTTTTATTGCTGATGATTGTAGTGTTAAATAATTCTTCAAGTTTGGTGATGACCTGCTGAACAAGAATTTCCGGTGCAGAAGCGCCTGCTGTTACGCCGATAGATCGTGCATTATCAAACCAGCTGTTATCAATATCTTCCGCACCATCAATTAAATAAGCGGTTACTTTCTGTTTTTCTGCGAGTTCACGCAGGCGATTAGAGTTGGAGCTGTTTGCTGAGCCGATCACCAGAAATACATCCACCTTATCGGCAAGTTCTCTTACTGCATCCTGCCGGTTCTGTGTGGCGTAACAGATATCATCTTTGCGCGGACCCTGGATGTCGGGAAATTTATTCTGTAATGCGTCGATGATGCTTTTTGTGTCATCGACAGATAGCGTTGTTTGAGTGACATAAGCCAGTGCATGA
>DROB01000090.1 GCA_011321985.1 Gammaproteobacteria bacterium
ACATTTTTTGCAGGATTAAATAACAGCAGCTATGTTAAACTATACCAATACCTGTCTGAAGTCTCTATTATACCTTTTAACTCGATATGCCCCTGATAAATCTACAGGCCGAACGATATACTCTGGCGTTGTTTGCCATTCTGAGTTCATTTACGAATAGTACGCCAGCAGCCGAGGACCAGGGTTCTGTCGGCCTGACTAATTTTGCCTTTTCCCATTACCTTGGCACGGGTTTTTATAGCAGTTCAGGACAGGATGTTTTTGTCGTACAGGCCCCTTTCAAGTACACCATAACAGAAAAAACGAACACAGAACCTGGCTGGGTAGTCAATCTGCCACTGACATTAGGTATCATCAATTCAGACACCATCGATGTGAATAATCTTCCGGGTCTGAATGATGTCACCACTCTCACCTTCCTGCCTGGAATAGAGTACCAGTACCCTGTCACGCATAACTGGACAATCTCTCCCTTTGGTGATTTCGGCATCGCACGCGATCTGAATAATTTGACCAGTGTCTTCGTCACTGGTATCGGCATTAAAAGTTATTATAACATCCCCGTCAACGATGCGATGATAACACTGGGTAACCGTTTCCTGTATGCTCGAGAGAAGAGTAAAAACAATAAAAATGAATCCGACTACTCATTGATAGAAACCGGAATAAACTATCGTGTCGCCAGTAGCTATTCGCCGGGGGGGCGACTGATGTTCAGTAACCTCTATTACATCAATCTGTTCTACCCGAACAATCTGGTCCTGTTGGAACGGACGGAAAACTCGATCCGCATCGGTATAGAACATGAAATCGGCATCACCTTCAGCAACCTGCCTGACTTTTTATTTTTTGAGAAATCAGAGATCGGTGTCGGCATCCGGTTCAGCAGTGGAGTAAAGGTATTCCGTATCATATTCGGAATGCCATTTTGATCGCGAAGGCCCGGTTACCTCAGAACAGGCAAAGTAAAATATTATTTGATTTTCGGCTCATTTTTTGCTTTAGTACAACTACATAAAACAATAAAAAATAAAAGTTGTTAATATTCAACTTAACAGGGGAAAATAATGTCATCAGACACCGTTTCAAATACGCCCAACGAACGCCGGGCACGCACCCGAAATGAAATAAAACGTCTTATCGAAGAACGTAATTCTGTCCTGTCCCAGTATTATAATCTTGCCAGACACACTGAAGACGATGAGACTGATGCAAACAATACACTGGAGCTACTCGATGAATTCTGTCAGGAGCTGGTCGATTATATGGCAACCGGACACTTTGGCATCTATCGTCGAATCGAGGAAGGCAAAGAACGCCGTGATGAAATAACGAGACTTGCCGATAAGATAATGCCCCGGATCAACGATACCACACAGATAGCCGTTGCCTTCAACGACCTGTACGACAGCACGAATCAGGTCGGTGAAGAAGCGATAAAACAGTTACCGCAGTACCTGGCAAAACTTGGTGAAGAACTGGCCACGCGCATCGATCTGGAAGACCAGTTTATCAATACTCTGCTTGATGTCGGTAACAAACCCGAACTGTCAGCAGTTAACGCTTGATATCATAAAACATCCAGCATGCTGATCCGGTAATCCTCTGGAATAAATATCACCCGCTACGAGCTACCCTGCAGCATCAGTCTGGTCTGCAGGCGTGGTTTGATGTCCGTGTCAGAAAAGTCTTGAACGGGTAAACTCTACCCGATTCGTGAGCCCGTATCTTTCAACCAGGATGATCAGAACCGTCCTGACTCAGCTTCGGTAATACTAATGACGACTCCTGCTTAGACATACACCAGCTCCTGTGTAACGGTTTTCTTCTGAAGTCTTCCGCCGTAGTTATCGTAGTGATCTCTTTAATATAACAGTCTTCACCTATAGTGCTGTCGAGTTTAAATCTCCTGGCATTGGTAGAAAAAATAATCTGTCCATCATCTGCAAGCAGAGCAAGACATCCATCTAACAGTGCTGCATGATCACGCCCGATATCCAGCGAAGTATCCATCTTTTTTGAATTGGAAAAAGTAGGTGGATCAATAAAAATTAATTGATATTTTTTATTTTCAGAAATGGCCTGTGCCATCCATTTCAGACAGTCTTCCCGGAAAAATTGATGGTTATCGCCTGAATAACCATTAATAGAAAAGTTCTCCTTCGCCCAGTTAAGGTAAGTATTGGACATATCAACAGTGGTAGTAGACCTGGCACCACCTGCGGCGGCATAGACTGATGCACTACCGGTATAGGCAAACAGATTCAGAAAACTCCGGTTCCTGGATAAGGATCTGATCAGCTGTCGCGTGATCCTGTGATCAAGAAATAGACCCGTATCGATATAGTCGTACATATTTACGATAAACTTCAGGCCATTTTCGGTGACAGTTATCTTATGGTCTTTACCATCCTGTTTCTGATATTGCGCAGAACCTTCCTGCTTCTTGCGCACTTTCAGGACGATGTATTCCTGTTTCGTCTCAAGGATATCAGCGACCACGTCGATAACATCATTTATCCGCTGAAAGGCCCGATTTTTATCGACAGTTTTAGGTGCCTGGTATTCCTGAACATGCACCCATCTACCATATATATCGATAGCCACTGAATACTGCGGGATGTCTGCATCGTAAACACGGTAGCAACTGATATTATTTTTACGAGCCCATTTTTTTAGATGTTTATAATTTTTCTTCAACCGATTGCTAAACATCAGGGCATGTTCTGATACCCTTCCTGTATCAGTTGCTATATTTTTTCCTGCACCTATGCTGATGTCAGGCTCACCCTGTAAGTCGTTCTCACTCTGCAGCGTCTTGATATTCGAATCTATCTTATACTGATAGAGGACAGACTTTAACGCACCATTAAATAACATATTCTTACGGAAGGCACGCATGCCCAGGCTCCTGGCAAGATCCTGCTCCGTGGTGATGATAACAGCCGTCCATCCATTGAAATGTGTTTTTAACTGCACACCAAAACGGTGGTACAGGGTCCGTAGCAACTGGACCTGCCCGATACGTTTACCGTATGGCGGATTGGTCACGATCAGGCCTTTCTCTGTCACCGGTGGAATAAGATCGTGCGTCACATCCTGTAGAGAGATTTTTATGAAAGATGGCAGACCTGCAACTTTGATATTATTACGTGCTATACCTACCAGTTTTTCATCATTATCACTCCCGCTGATTACGGGAAGAGAACGCACGCCTGTACGCTTTTTCTCTTCTGCATCCTCCAGGATATCATCCCACTTTTTCGAGTCAAAACCTTTCCATCGATAAAAGCCGAATCTACGGCCATCTCTGCTACGCAACAGGCCAGGTGCGATATTTGCTGCCATCATTACCGCTTCGATAATGATGGTCCCACTGCCACACATAGGATCATAAAATGGCAGTCCCTGACCGTAAAAGTCTGGCCATTTGGCACGGTATAACATCGATGCCGCCAGTGTTTCGCGTATTGGCGCACTGCCAGCAGATTGACGATAGCCGCGTTTATGCAGAGCATCACCGGACAGGTCAAGATACAACAAACACTCTCTGTCACTGAGATAAAGATTAATCCTTATGTCAGGATCATCCCTGTCGATAGAAGGTCTATGTGTCGTATTCTGTACGAACTGATCTACGATAGCATCTTTTACACGCAAGCTAGCGTAGTGGCTATTGGATACGACGGAATGTGAACTGAAGCAATCGATCAACAGGGTTTGATCCTGTGAAAAATGTTCGGACCAGTCGATACTGATCACCTCCGTGTACAGGTCATCATCGGAGCTTATCTCAAATGCTTTTAACTGTAACAGGATACGACTGGCGACCCGGGACCAGAGACAGGCTCTATATGCATCTTCCACACAGCCTGAGAATGCCACACCACCAGTACGAATTTTTATTCGCTCGATACCGAGAGACTCTAGTTCTTTCTGAACCAGATCCTCGACACCTTTCGAACACGTTGCAAAGAACTGATGATCTGATTTCAAAATTTAGGGGTCTCTAAATGCTTCGTCGAACTTATCTGTCTGGTGAAATCAGAAATTTTACTTTTGCTATATTTTCTTCTTTGACCACGCGTTGTCCCATCTGAGCTCTAGCTTCAGTGGCATGTATCGTTATACCATTCTGTAGCAGTTTCAGTTCCTCGATATATTCCGCCTGGTCAAGATCACTCTCAGGTAAATTTCTGTATATCCGTAACAGGCCAGAGCGATAGGCATTCAGTTGCAGGTAATTTTTATATTCCCGCACCTTGTATCCCTCGGCATACTGATGTGGTATCGGCTGATGACTGAGATACAAAACCTTGCCAGCATTATCTACCACCATGTTGATGGTCTCTTCTCGTTCAGCCGTCTCACGGGAGACCAGAGAATACAGTGCAGCACAATCGATCTCTGGCTGCGATATCAGATCTTCCGCCACCTGATCAATGATCGAAGACGGTGTCAGCGGTGCATCAGCAGGGAAGTTTACGATAATGGTCTCATCACCCCAGGACATCTTGTCGACAACTTCTGCCAGTCGACTGACACCTTTCAAGTC
>DROB01000091.1 GCA_011321985.1 Gammaproteobacteria bacterium
AAAAATTGTCCACGATCGACATCGATAGCGGCTACCCGCCCCTGGAAGCTCGATGCGTACAGCACTCGTCCATAGAGCTGGACATCACCATCGATATCGATGAGCCGTTGTATCTCAGAACGGCCATTCGGAACAGCCAGTGCGATATCCCAGACGACATCCCCATTATCGGGTGATATCGCGATCAAACGCCCATCGGCCAGTCCGGCAAAAATCCGGTCACGAGCCACCACGGGAACACTGGTCCCGCGCAGCGTTAAATCGGGTATGGCACGTTGATACTGCCAGCGAATTTTACCATCATCCATATTGAGACTGAGAATTTTTCCATCAACGGTCCGGACGATTACCGTATCTTTGTAGATCACCGGTCTTGCCAGCACTTCACTTGGCACACGCGTGCGCCAGCGTTCGGCACGTTCATCTGCATCGACTGCGATGACATAGGCATCCCGTGTCGCAACCAGCCACACCGAATCATCGCCACCGACACCGGCACTGATCACCGTATCAAGTTCGATGTCCTGCTCGAAATCACCATCTTCCAGATTGATGATACTGATAACACCATCACGACTCGCTGTGATCGCAGTGCCGTTCAGTAACAATGGTTGTAAAAAAACGTACTGTTCTTCAGCACCGCCGCCACTGGACTCATACCAGGCGACATCGAGATGGTATTTACTGGTGAATGGAACCAGTTCAGCGGGCTGGTTAAGATTGTCTTCATCTGCACAGGCGCTGAGCAGAAACACAGACCCGAGCAGGATTAGATAACGATAGAAAGCGTTGATATTAAGCACAATGGTTTATCTGAATAGTTTTTAATCGGAAGAGATAAGGCAAGAGCAGTCAGTATAAGTTCAGCTCGAGGTTTTTCACGCCCCCAGATTTTGTCTCTTTAGTTTGAGCCATTTGCTGGCAGCGCCACCCTGTAGAGTGATCGCTCTATCATAAGCCATACGAGCTTCAGCAACATCTCCTTTTGCACTGAATACGTCACCTTTCAATTCTTCAAACTGAGCATCGTACGTCGTGTCATGCGGCATATCTAATATCGCTGATGCTTCAGAATATTTTTTTTGTTCGATGTAGAGCCTGGCCAGTCGTAAGTTGGCTATCTGCTTGATGATATTATCACTCGCATGCTTGACCGCCAGCTCCATCTGAGCAATGGCACTGTCTACATCGCCTTTTTCGTATTCGACTTTAGCTAGTGCCAGCGATGATAACGCAGCATAAGGTGTATCGGTGTATTCATTGATCAGTTTATTGTTGATATCAATCGCCTTCACATCCACCAGCTTTTCATCTGCAGGCTGCATTGCCATGCTCTGTATTGCCTGCATGTATAGATCACTGGCCTGCACCGCATGCGCGTTATTCTGTTGCACATAAGCACGCCAGCCAAAAAGTGCTGACACACCTACCACCAGACCGACGATTAATGAGGTCCCATTCTCTTTCCACCATTTTTTCAGGGCTTCCAGTTGCTGTTCTTCTGTCTCGTATTCGTTCATTGAAATATCTCGATTTTCAAATTATTAAAATTACTTATGTAAAGGCAGCTATCGATGTGAGCAGATTATCGAAGCTGACCGTCGTTTGTTCTTTCTTCTCGCGCAAGAATTTGAGTGTAACCTGCTCGTTCTTCAGCTCATCGTCCGCCAGTATCAGGGCTATTCTAGCACCACTTTTATCGGCTTTTTTCATCTGGCTCTTGAATGAACCGCCGCCGCAATGTGTGATCATTTTCAGATCGGGGTATTTTTCTCTGATAGCCTCTGCCAGTTGCAGCCCTCTGACTTCGCAGGCATCACCCAGCAGCAACAGGTAGATATCGATGCTGTCAAGCTGTTGCTCCTGCTGTGACTCCAGCAAAGCAAGGATACGTTCTATGCCCAGAGCGAAACCTATTGCGGGCGTAGCCTTACCACCCAACTGCTCGACCAGACCATCATATCGACCACCGGCACATATTGTACCCTGCGCACCTAATTCATCGGTCACCCATTCGAATACCGTCTTGCAATAATAATCCAGTCCTCTGACCAGTCGAGGATTCAGAGTGTATTCGATACCCGTCGCATCCAGACGAGCCGTTAGTTTAGCAAATTGTTGACGAGATTCATCGTCCAGATAATCCATCAATGCCGGTGCATTATCCAGTATTTCTTTCATCGCCGGATTTTTACTGTCCAGCACCCTTAACGGGTTACTCAACAGGCGGCGCTTGCTGTCGTCGTCCAGAACTTCGTGATGCTGGCCAAGATAGTCTACCAGTACCTGTTTATATTCGAGCCTCGCCTGGTTTGAACCCAGGGTATTGATTTCCAACCGGATGCCTTTCAGACCCAGTTGTTGCCATAACCGGGCACCGATCAAAATTAATTCAGCATCGATATCCGGCGTATCGATACCGTACACTTCTGCGCCAAATTGATGAAACTGACGATAACGGCCTTTCTGTGGTCGCTCATGACGAAACATGGGGCCGTTATACCACAACCGCTGTACCTGATTATGCAAGAGTCCATGTTGTATTCCGGCACGGACACAGCTGGCAGTACCTTCCGGGCGCAGACTTAGCCTGTCACCGTTCCGATCCTCAAAAGTATACATCTCTTTTTCGACGATATCGGTCACTTCACCGATAGAACGACAGAATAAATCGGTTGATTCGACCAACGGCATACGTATTTCTTTATAACCATAACTCGACATGAGCCGACGGATCGTGTCTTCAAATGTCTGCCAGCGGTGGCTATCGTCGGGCAGCACATCATGCATTCCGCGGATGGATTTTATCAATTTAGACATAAACTTGGATGGATTTTATATTTAACTGCGTTCCGGAAAGATCAGCCTGACAGGACTCGTCCGATAACCATTAATAAAAAATGACCTGCTGCTCATCGGTAGAGACGGTAAATTTCGCTGTATTGTTTTCACGTATATATTCCGACATATCTATCTCGATATCATT
>DROB01000092.1 GCA_011321985.1 Gammaproteobacteria bacterium
CAAGCCAGAGGTTCTTTATTCACCAAAACGATTTTAGCCAATAACATCAAGGTTCTTCACAGCTTTTGATCCGCATCCGGTCAAACCTGCAAAGTGTGGCATCGCGGAATACATTCTGCTCCTACAGGTGCTCGCTCACCTTGTAGGAGCGGTTTGCAAACCGCGATTGCCTGCAGAGAAGAAATACCGTTAATGTGAGACTCGATATTACCGCTGTGACATCTCCACATAACCACGGATGTCTTCACCTGTGTATATCTGTGTCGGTCTGAAGATACGGTTATCCGACAACTGTTCACGCCAATGTGACAACCAGCCTGCTACACGTGAGATAGCGAAGATAGGGGTAAACTGATCGGGCGCGATGCCCATCTCGGTGTACAGGATACCCGAATAATAATCCACATTCGGATACACTCCTTTTGGTCCCAGAGCCTGTTCACAGGCTTCTTCCAGCCTTAGTGCAGTTTCAAATTGCGGGCTCAGATTACCCTGTGACTCACCCCATTCGATCATCAGTTTCTGCAACACGATAGCTCTGGGGTCTTTTGTCTTGTACTCACGATGCCCCATTCCCCAGACGACTTTATTGTCTGCCAGCTGTTTTTTTAGCCAGCCATTGGCATTTTCAGGACGACCAATGTCTTTTAACATCTCGACCACACGCTGATTAGCACCACCATGCAATGGCCCTGCCAGCGTACCGATAGCCGCGGCGATGACCAGGAAAGGACTGGCCAGTGTCGAGCTACAGACCATAGCGGCAAAAGTGGAGGCATTGATGGTATGTTCAGCATGCAGGACCAGGCAGGCATCCATAATTTTTACAGCCAATGGCTCTGGCTCTTTACCATTGAGCATATAAAGAAAATTGGCCGCATGACTCAGGTCATCGCGTGGTTCGATTGGATCGTAACCATTACGAACGTGTTCCCACATTGCGACAATGGTCGCCATGCGTGAGATAATTTTTACCGACATACTGTGGATATACTCCACGTCATTGCCGGAGATACCATCTGAAAGTACTTCTTCACCACCATAGAACATGCCTAGACTGGCAACCGCCGTTTGTAACATCTCCATAGGATGACCTGACGTTGGCAGGTTTTTCATGATGCTACGAATTTTATATTTAAGCCGACGTTCTGAGCGTAGCTGTCTGTCAAAATCATCAAGAACGGCTTGCCCGGGTAAACAGCCATCGAGCAACAAGAGAGCGGTTTCTTCGAAAGTACTTTTTTCCGCCAGCTCTTTGATATCGTACCCCCGATAGGCAAGGACACCCTTCTCACCGTCGATTGACGAAATATTGGATTTGGTGGCTGGTACACCAGCTAAACCAGGTAAATATTCACTACTCATAACAATATCCTTGAAGATGGGACAGACAGCTTAACAAAATATAATAATAAATATCACAGCTGTCCCGTTAACTATTGAAGGAATGAAATACAGAAAATGACTGAGACCGCATGCCACACAGGCGCGGCATCCGAGCGCACATGGATGTGTTCACAGTGTGTCTCAGTCATTTACTGGATTTCATGTCTCGGATTATATAACCATATTATATGAGCCGATACTATCGCCCTCTCAGGTGGCAATAGAGAAAATTAACGGACAGCTGCGAATAAACATTAAGACATTAAAAGAAAAAAATGTTCCCTGGATAAACCCTTAAAAAGTACCGTTTAATCCAGGGTACCTCTGAATAAGTATCATAAATTCTGCAGCGCACACGATGGGAAGATATGTTGGATAGCTGATAAACCATTGAAAGCGAAGAAAAAGACAGGATCTTATTTTACTTTTTTCTCATCATATAAAAGCATCTCCTTCTGGCCTTATGACAAGCTGAATCAGTGATGTTTCGCATCCGGTTCTGTGTTCCCAGCCGAAACAGGAAAGGCATCGAGGATCACTTTCTATGCCTGCAGGTTCATCTTTCTCTGGTTGATACCAGCAAATAAAAAAGGCGCTCTACGCGCCTTTTTAGTAACAAGATGTAACTGACTTTACGTAGAGATCACATGCTCACTGAAAACGATGAACCGCAGCCACAGGTGGATGTAGCATTCGGGTTATTGACCACAAAACGTGCACCTTCCAGTCCTTCAAGGTAATCCACTTCTGAGCCATTCAAGTATTGCATGCTGGTAACGTCGACCACCACGGTCGCACCGTTCTTCTCGACGACGGTATCATCATCGTTCACCTTCTCATCGAAAGCGAAGGCATATTGAAAGCCCGAGCAACCACCGCCATCGACGGATACCCGTAGCTTCAGATTCGGATTTTTTTCCTCTTCGATCAGGGCTTTTACCTTGTTAGCCGCTGATTCGGTAAAACCTATGGTTGCACCTTCGATAACACTGGGTTTGGGGGCAAAATTTATCTGAATATCCATCGAAATGACCTGTTTGATTCAATATATTAGATAATGCTAAATTAACCTAGTAATTTAGTCAAGTATTCACTTTAGGTATACGCCAGCGGGTCTATATACGGCCCAAACTTGCCTGATGCTGGCTACCGGCTCTGGATGAATGCTTCCGCTTCCGGGCGCGTTTCGCACCTGCAATACTACTCGCAGACCTATGCGACCTGAACAGGGATCTGGTCAGAAGTACGAATAATCTGATTTGCACTATCCAGATAGACCAGGGTGGGTTTGAAGTTTGCCACTTCGTGTTCTGATAATCTGGCATAACAACAGATGATTACACGATCACCCCTGTTGGCCTTGTGCGCCGCCGCACCATTGACCGAAATCACACCACTACCCGCTTCCGCCTGTATTGCATAGGTGGTGAAGCGCTCACCATTACTCAGGTTATAGATATGGATCTGTTCATATTCATGGATACCTGCCGCACTGAGTAAATCTGCATCGATCGCACAGGAACCTTCATATTCCAGCTCTGTAAGCGTAACCGTCGCCTGATGAAGTTTTGATTTTAATAATGTAATTTCCATAACAGTCTAATCTTGGTTCTAATCAATTGCTCATTCAATAACCACTGTTTTAGCAGTATATCAGCATTTTGCTATATTATCGGTCATCCACCGCACCGCTTCAAGTCAAAAATACCCTCTAATCGGTTATTTTTCATCTTAAATGTATGATTATATTGTAAATTTCAGATTATCGATAAGCCGTGTTTTACCCAGTTTGACCGCTGCAAGAATGATCAGCGACTTATTTGCACTAATTCCATCTTCTGACACGAGTGCCAGCTCAGAAGTTTCTCTTAGCGTAACATAATCCACTAAAAAACCCTGTTTTTTCAAAACATCAACACAGGAGGTCTGCGCCTTCTCGATATCGACACCCCGCTTGATCTGGTGCTGAAATTCGATCAGAGCCGCTGATAAAAATCGACTCTTGCCACGCTCCTGCGTGTCGAGATAAATATTACGTGAGCTCATCGCCAGGCCGTCACCTTCGCGCAAGGTGGCACCACTCATTATTTTGATGGGTAGACAAAGATCTTCGACCAGGCGGCGGATAATGAGTAATTGCTGAAAGTCTTTCTCACCAAATACCGCCATATCCGGCTCCACCAGATTAAATAATTTTAATACGACTGTCGCCACACCTCTAAAAAAGCCAGGCCGACATTCGCCCTCGATGATATGAGACAGACCGGGTACTTCCACAAAAGTACTATGCTGTTCACCCTGAGGATAGATCATCGTATCGTCCGGGAGGAAGATCAGATCAGTTTCCAGAGCATCCAGCTTTTTGAGATCATCCTCAAGGGTACGAGGGTAACTGGAAAAATCTTCATCCGGTGCAAATTGCAATGGATTCACATAAATACTGACGATGACACGCTCAGCATTTTGCTTTGCTATCTCTACCAATGATAGATGTCCTGCATGCAGGTTTCCCATCGTGGGCACAAACGCGATACTGTCACCGGACTCTCGCCACCGTGCGACCTGAGTGCGTAATGTTTCTGTATTCTGACAGACGGCCATCGAAGTAAAAGGTTACGACTTATGATTAAAGGCAAAAATTAACTGAATGCATGTTCAGCGGCCGGGAACGTTTTCTCTTTGACCGCTGACACGAAGTGTGAGATCGCACCTTCGATACTGTCCGAGGCCTCCATGAAATTTTTACTGAACCTGGGGCGCATGCCCAGGCTGATATCCAGGATGTCATACAGTACCAGGATCTGACCGTCGCAATCCGGACCTGCACCGATACCGATTACCGGGATATCCAGAACAGCGGTTATCCTGGCTGCCAGCGATTCTGGCACACATTCGAGTAACATCAGATCAGCACCCGCCTGCTGCAGGGTTAATGCATCGGCCACCATCTTTTCAGCCATCTCAGTTTCCCTGCCCTGTACACGATACCCGC
>DROB01000093.1 GCA_011321985.1 Gammaproteobacteria bacterium
GTTGGCGAAATTCATAAAGAATGTTCAGGATGAAGAAAGCTTACCCACTGACCGTATCAGTAAAAAAAGTCTGATCCATAATCGTTATTCTTCAGTAATGGAGATCAGTAAACACAATGTCGCCGTCAACCACAGTGCGCTGGCATCGACATTATCCGCGACGGAAAGCACACGATTGAGCCTGCCACGCTTCATCAGCAATATCCTGATCCTGACCGGCGTGTTCGGTACCATCATCTCATTATCTATCGCGCTGCTCGGTGCTTCCGATATTATCGATAGTGTCGATGGTATCAGCGGTATGAGTATCGTTATCCATGGCATGTCGACTGCGCTATCGACAACATCAACCGCCATCGTCTGTTACCTGTTCTTTGGCTATTTCTATATGAAATTAACCGATGTCCAGACCGAATTGCTCAGTGGCATCGAACAGGCGACCACTCTTTACATCATGCCCCGCTTCACCTATCAGACAGACAGTATGCTGCACGAAGTTGGCAATCTGGTGAAAGCCCTGCATGAAGCCGCCAGAGTGATGGCGAACACACAGGCCGACTTCGCTAAGGCCGGACGGAACCTCAATGCCTTGACTGGCAACAATGCTGAGAGCCTGATGCGACTGACTACCGACATCGAAGAGATTAAATCACTGCTACGAGATGGTTTCCGTCTCTCATCACACTGATTCGGACGAATACCGTGAACGAAGAATTTGTTGATCTGCGCCGTGGACACCTGAACAGCGAGAGTTTCTGGCCTTCCTTTACAGACATAATGATGGTCGTGGTCATCATCTTTCTGCTCACCTCCATACTGCTCATGGTGAAAAACCGAGAACTGTTTGACCAGTTACGGAACAGTCTGGCCGCCGAACAACAGGCTGAAAAAATCATCCTGAACACCTCACAGGAAAACACCACTTTAGAGGAACAGCTGGCACAGGCACAGAATGAGATATCTATGCTGCGTATGCAATTATTACAGGCTAGTGAGCAGACGAATCAGTTGAATGTCGAGCTCGAAGACAAAGACAAACAGATCGTTATCGTACTGACAGATAATGAGCAATTAAAGAATTCGATCCAGAAAAATGAAAGTCAGATCATGCATCTAAACTCACAGCTGTCTGCCATGCAGGATGACCTGACGCAACTCAACATCGATATCGAGCAGAAACAGGATGCTCTCGAGCAGGAACGACAAAAAATTATTATCATCACACAGGAGCGTGATACGCAATCACGCAAGATGGCGGCACTCGAGGATGATTTCGGCTCACTCAAGGTCAAATATGACAAATTGATCAAACCCGCGCGTACCGCCAGGGGAAAATATGTGGTCAGCGTAAACTTCGAGCGCATCCGGGGCAAAGAGCGCATCCGATTCAAAGATGCAGAAGATAAAAATTATACGGTAGTCACCAAAAAACAGCTGCACAGGAAGCTGACCAGGCTGAAGAAAAAATACCCGAAGAAGCTTTACATAAAAATCGTTATCCCGAAAGAAAGCGGCCTGACCTATAATGAGGCCTGGACTTTCATGAAAAATACGCTGAATAAATACGACTATTACTACAACGAATAAGCACGGACCTCGCTGGTAGAATATCAGAAGTCTCTGCAGTGAGTTTGCCGATTTCGTATACCCGGCGTCGCTTATACCTGAAATATCATGATGTTAGGCATAAATTCAGTTTTTTTACTATACTTTATCTAACCACTATAATTATAAGTAAATATCGATCAAGGAACCGAAAGAACGAGTCACATGATTACAGCCGACTTGTGAGTACCGTTATGGCCAGACCAGCATTGCCAATAATCCTTTTTGTCAGCATCGCTTATGCGACAAATACAACGGCGGCTGAAACCATTTATCCTCTGGTCACCTACAAGTGCAATCCGGATGCCGACATCATAACGCTGACCAATTCGCTCCTGAAAGGTGGTGACGGGGCTTCTTTCAACTATTCTGATGCCAATGGCACCTATTCACCCTGGGATCTGGTAGACATCGACCGCAGGGCGAACAGGACCCGGATAGTACGCACAAAAAAAATAACCAAGGTCTGTACTCTCAGCTCAGGAGAGTACACTATTACCATCGAACCCCAGATATTCAGCCGAAATTTAAGCGGTGCCTGTGGCGCCTCAATCTCATCCGCATTCACTGTCAGCCATGACGGTCTTGATATCAGGGGGCGCACGCCGTTTGAGAACTATTGCCGTGGCAATGCACCTATCATCACGCGTGTCACCGTGTTTGGCAAGACCGGCAAGGTCAAGATAAAACGTATCGCAAAGTACAAGTTTTACTAGAACCGCCCTGACCCGCTACACCTGTTGTTTCACGATAATTTCCTGTTATCATAACGCTATCATTTCCCGTCAGACCATAATGGTTATTATGTATGACCCTACAACAGGTACCCTGCAATGCACCCGATAATTCGACACACTTTACGCCTTTTAACTCTCATCTCATTACTCTCCATCTCTTCGTGGTCGATTGCCTCTGGACCTTCTGCCGATACCTCGAAGCCAGCCGTAACCCCTGCTGACCCGGCCTACATCATCAGAACTGCTTTGAGCAAGATAACTTCGTTCAGCAGTCATTCAGACAAAGTTAACCCTTTGAAACTTCGTGGTTTTATCGAAAAACAGATCATCCCTCATTTTGATTTCGACAATATGTCTCACTGGATTACCGGCCGATACGCACGAAACATGAGCGAGAGCGACAAATCTGATTTTCAGCGTAATCTTCGTGAGACTTTTCTGTCCAGCCTGTCTAAACACCTGGGGAGCTTTGATGCAGAAAATACACGTGTTCAATTCCACCCCGCGCGCTACCGCGGTCCTGGTGAAGCCTTTGTCAGCACCAGCGTCTACCGACCCGATACACTACCCGTTCGACTGGACTTCCGTATGCGCAAGGTCGGCAACGACTGGAAGATCATCGATGTAAAAGCCAACGGTTCGAGTGCCGTCATCTATTATCGTCGTCACTTCCTCTCTCAGTTACGCCAGTACCAGCGAGATGCTCAACGACAGTATCGCTCGCAAAATTCATATCCGCGTTACTACCCTGGCAATTAAAGCGGAACCTGTTAGCCGTAGTCAGGTCCTATTTGACCATGAGTAAACAGGTTGAAGATAACAAGACACCAGGTGAGGATCCGTCCCGGCCGAAGACAGACCCACCTGGGCGTAATACCAGAGGCTTTATATTTATCGCCCTGCTGATATTCGGCCTGATCATCATCAACCGTCATGGGGTTGTTAACACTATCGACTGCACACCCGAGATCATCGCCAGTAAACCCGATGTGATCATGCTTGGAGCCTGGTGGTGCAGTTACTGTTATAAGGCCAAAAAATATTTTCAAAATAATAAGATCGATTACTGCGAATACGACATGGAGAACACGACCATCGGAAAAAAACTCTACCAGGAACACGGTGCAGGCGCAGTCCCCATCATGCTTATCGGAAAATATCAGCTAAATGGCTACGACGAACAACAGATCGAATCTGCTCTAGCACTATCGAGGAACAATACCAGCAGCTTAAAATAAACTGCACAACTACACCTGTTAATGCCTATGTTTACCAAGTTACAAAAGTTTTTCAACCAGTACCTGAACGAAAAAGCAGAGCACACCATACCTTTAGAACGGCGACTACACATGGCTACCGCCGCGCTGATGGTAGAGATGCTGCATGCCGATGAACAGGTCACCGAACAGGAAGAACTCAGATTAAATCAGTTATTGAAGCAGCGTTTTAAATTGAGTGAAGCTGAGATAGCATCACTGATCGATCTGGCTAATAATGAAAAACACGAGGCTACCGACTATTACCAGTTCACCTCACTGTTGAACGAGCATTATTCTCAACAACAAAAAGTAGAGCTGGTAGAGGATCTCTGGAAACTGGCTTATGCTGACCACGAGTTAGATAAATACGAAGAACATTTATTGCGCCGTCTGGCGGAACTGTTACATGTTCCACATCGGGATTTCATCCGTACAAAACATAAAGTTTTGAATGATTAATGGGGTGTTTCTTTATTTTCTTAATATTTTCTTTCTTTTCTTGATA
>DROB01000094.1 GCA_011321985.1 Gammaproteobacteria bacterium
ACGGCCGAGACACTGGGCATAGAATACCGTGCGAAATACTACGAAAAATCCGGCGCACTGCGCGATATGATCCAGAGCCACCTGATGCAGATGATGACACTGGTGGCGATGGAACCCCCGGTAGAATTCACCGCTGATGCTGTGCGTGATGAAAAGATGAAAGTATTACGCGCCATCCGTAGCATCAAACCCGAAGAGATAAAGATACAGACGGTCTCGGCGCAATACGCATCGGGCCACATCGATGGTGAAGATGCGAAAGCCTATGTTTCCGAAGAGTTCGTATCTCCGGATTCAGCAACAGAAACCTTTGCTGCGGTACGTTTCTATATCGATAACTGGCGATGGCAGGGTGTGCCATTCATCCTCTGGTCGGGTAAGAGGATGAAAACAAAAGCTTCGGAAGTCATGATCCGTTTCCGCAAGCCACCGTTCAATCTGTTCGATAGCCATGCCTCAGCACCGGCCGCGAATGCACTGGTATTTCGTCTGCAACCCGAAGGCGGTGTGGTGTTGCGGCTGAATGCCAAAAAACCGGGACTCACCACTGATAACGAAGAGATGGTGATGCGTGCGCCCTATGCTGATGATGCAGAAGAAGTAGCCGATGCCTATGAGATACTGATGCACGATGTGTTGACGGGAGATGGAACCCTGTTCTCACGCGCGGACGAAGTCGAGACCTCATGGGAGATCGTCGAGCCGATCCTCGAAGCATGGAAGAACCGGGTCTCGGTCGAGCGTTACCGCGCCGGTACCTGGGATATCCCTGCCATGGATGAACTGACCCGTGATTGCGTCGGTGGCTGGCATAAACCGACCGTGCATAAATAAAGTTTACGGATCATCCGCATGGCTGAATTCAAAGTCTATAAAAATTCGGAAGCGGTGGCACAGGCTGCAACGGATTATCTATCCCGACAGATAAAAAGCTGTGTCGAAAAAAAAGGCATCTGCCATGTGGTCTTACCGGGAGGCAGTACGCCGGCGCGTTGCCTGGCATTGCTTTCAGAAAAAAAACTGCCCTGGAATAATATCCACTGGTATCCGGGTGATGAACGTTGTTATCCCATCGGGCATGCCGAACGGAACGATACAATGATAAAAGCGAAATTATTTACTCGACAGGAAAACATGAGTGAGCATTTCCATCCGGTACCGGCAGAACTCGGGCCGGAGCAGGGTGCAGAAAATTATGCGGAACTACTGGATGCAGTGGGCAGTATGGATATCGTGGTACTCGGCATGGGGGAGGACGGGCATACTGCAAGTCTGTTTCCAGGCAATATCGCACTCGAAGATTCACGCAGCGCAGTGCCGGTCTATGATGCTCCTAAAGCACCCGATGAGCGGGTGTCTGTCGGTTTGACTATGCTGAAAGATGCCGGTGAATGTATCGTCATAACGACGGGTAAGAATAAGCATGATGCGCTGGCAAAACTTGAAGAGGGCGCATCGTTGCCGGTCGCACAGGTAGGGGTGGATGTCTGGTTTGTTGATCGCGCTGCGTGCTCTGTGTCGGATAGTGACTGATTTCCTCTCTGTGGGACTCAGCTCTTATCCAGAGTTCCATGATTTTCAGTTGCTTCCTTAATACCCTCAAAAAAGAATTCACCTGTTTTCTGTAAAACGTGTCCCGGACACAACTTATGTCAAAAAGTTGTTCTTTTAACTGGCGTATATTAGCCAGTGGCAAGGCGGGTAGAAGGCTTGCCGAGGGAGGAAAGGTTTTAAATAATAGCAAAGAGGTGCAACGATGACCAAAACCATAACCGCAATAAAAGCCATGGAGATACTTGACTCGCGTGGTAATCCGACGGTGCGTGTTCAGGTAGAACTCAGCGACGGGACACGCGTAGCGGCATCCGTTCCATCGGGTGCCAGCACTGGTGATAACGAAGCCATAGAACTACGCGATGGAGATAAAAATCGATATGCGGGTAAAGGGGTGCTGAATGCCGTCGCCAATGTGAATGATAAGATCGCCCCCTCATTGATCGGTGTCGATGTGTCTCAACAGGCATCGATTGATCGCAGTATGATCGAACTGGATGGCACGGCGAACAAATCAAAACTGGGTGCCAATGCGATATTGGGTGTTTCCATGGCAGTGGCGCGGGCAGCGGCAGTGTCTGTTGGAATGCCATTGTATCGCTATCTGGGAGGTGCAGGTGCCAGGCGTTTGACCGTGCCCTGTATGAATATTATCAATGGCGGTGAACACTCTGATAATAATGTCGATATCCAGGAGTTCATGGCCGTGCCACTGGGTGCACCGACATTTCGTGAAGGTCTGCGATATGTCGCAGAAACTTTTCATGTTCTGAAAAGCATCCTGAAAAAACGTGGACTCGCCACCAGTGTCGGCGACGAGGGTGGATTTGCACCTGATCTCAACAGCAATGAAGATGCTCTGGAAGTGATCATTCAGGCGATCGAACAAGCCGGGTATAAACCGGGTGAAGATATAGCCATCGCACTCGACAGTGCAGCCAATTCTTTTGCGGTGGATATGGATGGTCACTACGATCTCACCTGGTCGGATACCGGAAAGATGAGCAGCGACGATCTGGTAACACTGGGCAAAGACTGGATCAGTAAATACCCCATCATCCTCTGGGAAGATCCACTGGCAGAAGGTGACTGGGCGGGGTTCAAACAATTTACCGATCAACTCGGCGGGCAGATCGAAGTGGTCGGAGATGATATTTTTGTGACCAATACGCACTATATCCGTCAGGGGATAGAACAGGGTGTCGCCAATTCGGCATTGATCAAACTGAACCAGATCGGCACGGTAAGCGAATCGATCGAAGCAGTACGTATGTGCCGTGATGCCGGCTGGCGTTATTTTATCTCACACCGTTCCGGTGAAACAGAGGATAGCTTCCTCGCTGATTTTGCTGTTGCGATGGATGGTGGGCACCTCAAATCAGGATCAGCCAGTCGCAGTGAACGCATAGCAAAGTACAACCGTTTGCTGGAGATAGAGCAGGAGCTTGGTGAGTCCGCACTGTACTATTGGAAATAAAAGATGGAAATAAAAGATTGTCATTGTTCGGTAAGGGACCAGTACGGAACAAAGACATGAGGTTGGTAGTCTTTACCTAACCGCTGTTCGCGGAATAAATTCCGCTCCTACAAGTGCACTGACCTGTAGGCGCGGTTTGAAAACCGCGATGCTGCAATTTTAATCAAATGCCAGCTCTGGCTGAGCTTAAACGACGTATCGTTGGCTCAGTTTGCGTGTACGGTGCAGATCTTGCTGATAAAAGCTTCTGCCTGTAACCAGTCTTCCGTCGGATTGACGGTCTCATAGGTTTTTTCCAGCGAGATGTAATACGCTGCTTCACATATCATCTTGTGCCGTTGTTCGAGAGTCACTTTTATTCTGTCATCTGGGGGTGGTGTTTTTTTAGTGGGTGATTTTTTTGGTACGATTTTTCTGGCCGTTTTTCTGGCGGCTTTTTTCTTTGCTGCTTTTACCTTGCTTGCTGGTTTTGATGCTACTTTTTTAGCTTTCTTTTTTTTCGGTACCATGATCTCGTCTCATTGTGATATGAATAATTTTCAGGATTGTAAAACTAAAAGCAACACGACTACTTGTCTTATATCAATAAATACAGATGTGTAGCTAGTCCTGAGGGATTCCTGGCTTACGCATTCCACGTGTCTAAAAATATGTAATATCTGTAATTTTTTGTCTGTAAAAAAATCATTCACCTACGATAGAAATATAACCGGTAGGGCATTCTACCGCGCACAGGCCACAGCCCTTGCAGAAATCGTAATCAAAAACATAATGTGAGCCATCGTCCAGGGTTTCATCGGTCTTTAATACCGCACTGTCGGGGCACAGGGTCCAGCAATTGTCGCAGCGCAGGCAGTTGCCGCAGGCGAAGCAGCGACTGGCCTCGTGTTCTGCCTGTTGGCTGGAGAGACCACGTTCTATCTCGGCTTCATCGATACGTTCCGCGACGGGCAGTATCGCCTGTTCTGCGCGGTTAGCAGGCTCAAAATATTCCATATTGAGATTTTTGAATGCTATCGCTTCCGATTTATCGAGTGTTGGCAAGGTCTGTTCTCTCAGCGTTGCCGCCATGGCCAGTGCAGCGACCCTGCCATTACCGACTGCTTCGGTGACGGTCCCGCCGTTTCCTTCGATGGCATCACCGCCAGCATAGAGAGTTGGCTGCTTATCATTTAACAGACCATATTCATTAACCTTGAAGTGCCTGCTACCATCGAGCAGGCTCTGCATACCTTCAGCGTCGATAACCTGCCCGATAGCGGGGATAACCTGATCGACATGCAGGATGCTTTCAGTGCCTTCGAACGCAACCCGGTGCAGCCGACCCTGCTCATCAGGCAGTTTGCGCATACGCACGATCTCGATGCCGGTGAGTTTTTCTCCGCGCAGGATCAGCCGTTTGACACCGTGATGGTCGTGTATCTGTACCCCTTCTTCCAGCGCCTGTTCGATCTCGCGCGGGATCGCACGCATGTCTTCTGCTGTCGGGTGTGCAGGGTCGGGCAGGTTGCTGTGGATGACGATATGGGTATCGACACCGTTACGTCTCAACAGTCGTGCGATATCGATGGCGGTATTACCGCCACCGATGACGGCGGCACTTTTCATCTCGGGCAGGCTGCCGACATCACTCCATTGTTTGAGCAGATGCAAACCCTGATGTAGATCACGCGGGGTCACTCCATCGACATTCCAGTCGCTGCTTTTCATCACGCCCGGTGCGAGAAAGATGGCCGAGTATTCCTGTTGCAGATCTTCCAGATCATGGTCACGTCCCAGTTTATGACTGGCTTTAAAGTCAATGCCGGTATCCAGCAGACGGGTGATCTCCTTGCGGACGATATCACTCGGCAGGCGATAGTCGGGTATGGTGAACAGGGTGCCGCCAGCTTCGGAGTGTTCATCGAACACCGTTACCTGCAGGCCCTGACGGTGCAGGTGGTAGGCTGCTGACAGACCCGCCGGCCCGGCACCGATAACGGCGACCCTGGCTGCATCGGTGGGCACGTCTGTTACCGGATAAGCCCAGTTTTTTGCGATGGCTTCATCACCGAGGAAACGTTCGATGCTGTGTATCGCCAGGGGGTCGTCGTATTCACCGCGATTACAACCCGACTCACACGGGTGCGGGCAGACGCGACCGGTAATCGCGGGCATCGGGTTGACGCTGACCAGAGATTCCCAGGCTTCGCGCGGTTTGCCTTCATCGAGCAGAGCGAGGTAGGCCTGCGGGTCTTCGCCTGCCGGGCAGGCAGCGTGACAGGGGGCAGGGCGGTGGTTATGTTCGGGGCGCTGGATACGCCAGCTACCGGTCTTGTAGCCGATGGTGGTGCCGGGGCCGGCATAACAGCCACGTGTCAGTTTAAGTGTGGATTTTGTTGTCATAAATCGGGTCCTGATTCTGATCTTGTTGCCGGCTTTCTATGCCCAACGCATGCCACCGCGCCGGACGGTATCGGCACCGTCTGAATCCAGCGCGTCCCGGCCATCACCGAGTAATTCGTAGTGTTTGATATTGTGGTCAGCCAGTGCCTGAATGTGCGCCAGTTCTTCGCTCGCGCGGACATCGCCTTTTTTGAACAGGTGACGAAAACGCTGTTGTTCGATGAGATAGTCAGCCACCGGCCGGGGATGGCGGATCGGCATGCTGCCGATCAGTTCACTGCGTTCGAGTTCGATTACTGGAAACAGCCCGGTCTGCACCGCCAGCCTGGCGATCCGGATACTGTGTGCACCGTCATG
>DROB01000095.1 GCA_011321985.1 Gammaproteobacteria bacterium
CCGGCGTAATTTCCTCAAATGTCTCAATCCCGTATCGTTAAAATTGCCGTCCCCTGCCCCCTCTATAAGACATTTGACTATCGTCTGCCCGCTGAGCTACTGCGACCTTCTGCGACACAGGAAGTACAGCCGGGTATCCGGGTACGTATACCGTTTGGTCGGCAAAAATTAATCGGTATCGTTATTGAAGAAATACCGACCAGCGATGTTCCGGCTGATAAGCTCAAATCGATTATCGCAGTGCTGGATGATGAGAGTCCACTGAGTCGCGATATCCTGGAACTGCTATTCTGGGCAGCCCGATATTACGCACATCCACCCGGTGAAGTCCTGCAGACAGCCCTGCCCGTCTATCTTCGTAACAATGATGACTCGTCGCCGGTATTGACGCAATACTGGCGACTGCCACAGACCCCGACTACGCCACACGAAGAAACGTTGCAGATGCTCAAACGAGCCCCCAGACAATACCAGCTCTACCAGTTACTGCACGCGGACAATGCCGGAGGACTCGATGCCGATGCATTAAATGCATTAACCGAAAACTGGCGGGCACCGATTAAAGCCTTGCTCGAAAAACAACTGATCGAAAGTTTTGAGAAGCCGATCCTGTTAACACAGGAAGAAAGGGGTGATGAAAACAAAGCGCTGGACAGGACTGTCCTTAATGATGAACAGATGAAGGCAGTCCGGCACATCGAAACCCACGCATCACAACACGCCACCCATGTCATCAATGGCATTACCGGGAGTGGTAAAACGGAAGTTTATCTGGCGTTATGCGAAACCGTGCTGCTGAGGAACAAGCAGGTGCTGGTGCTGGTCCCTGAAATTGGCCTGACACCCCAGCTGACCCAACGCTTTCTGGACCACCTGCATGCCACCATGGTGGTACTGCACTCGGCAATGAACGACAGGCAACGATATGCAGCATGGCATGCAGCGGCACACGGTCAGGCACAGGTGATTATCGGCACCCGTTCCTCCATTTTTACCCCGATACCAGAACTGGGACTGATCATCATCGATGAAGAACATGATGGTAGTTATAAACAACAGGAGGGGTTTCGCTATAACGCGCGCGACCTGGCCATCCTGCGTGCAAAGAACAGGAATATCCCGATTGTTCTGGGCTCTGCCACACCCTCTCTTGAAACCCTGAACAATATAAATGAACAGCGCTACAAGCAGTATTATCTGAGGCAACGGGCAAATAAAAAACCATTACCACATGTGCAGCTGATCAATCTATGCAACCAGAAGCTGCATGAAGGCATCGCAGAAACCCTGCTTTCAGGGATAAGAAAACACCTGGAGCAACACGGTCAGGTACTACTCTTTATCAATCGTCGTGGATTTGCACCACTGCTCATGTGCCACGACTGCGGCTGGACCACCACCTGCCACCGCTGCGACGCGCACATGACCTTTCACAAACGGCGTGAGCAGTTACACTGCCATCACTGTGGTTCACAACGGCCGGCACCGCAACAGTGTGATACCTGTGGCAGCAGCGATATCCTGGCTATCGGCACGGGCACCGAACGCATCGAACAATTTTTACAAAAACAGTTCCCGGATACACACGTCAACCGCATAGACCGCGATACCACACGTAACAAAGGCAGCCTGCAGGAAAAGCTGGCGCAGGCGCGTAGCGGCGAATCAGGCATTCTGGTGGGTACGCAGATGCTAGCCAAGGGCCATGACTTTCCCAATATCACGCTGGTCTGTGTCCTCGACACCGATCAGGCTTTATTTAGCGCAGACTTTCGTGCAGCCGAGCACCTGGCGCAGTTGATCACCCAGGTTTCAGGCCGTGCCGGACGGGCAGAGAAATCCGGTGAGGTCCTCATCCAGACCCACCATCCGGATCACCCGTTATTGCAGACCTTATTGCACGAAGGGTACCCTGCCTTTGCCACCGCTGCCCTGGCCGAACGCCGCGCCGCCGGTCTACCACCGATGCGCCATCTGGTCCTGCTACGCAGTGAATCGGTCGATGCGCTGGCATCTCAGACCTTCCTCGAACAGGCAGCTGAACTTGCTCGACAGGCAAATATAAAAAATGTTGATCTGTTCGGACCGATACCGGCCCCCATGGAACGCCGTGCCGGTCGCTTTCGTTACCAGCTGATGCTGCAATCAGCGCAGAGGAAAGAGCTACACCAACTGCTAAGCTGGTGGACACCACAGCTGCAAATGCTACCCGCATCACGAAAAGTGCGCTGGTCCATCGATGTTGATCCCTACGACACCTTCTGAGTCAGTTTTTAAAAACTGATTGATTGAACAGGGAAGGGATGGATGACGGTCAAGCTGACTTTGACGTATAATCGCACACCTCCAAAAAAACATGAAAACAGACCCTTGAAAGAATCCATCGAATCACTACTCGGCCAGGCACTGGAACAACTCATCAGCAACGGTCTGATCGAGACCCGACCCACTCTGCAGATCACCCGCACCAAAGATGCGACACACGGTGACTTCACCTGCAATGTCGCCATGATGCTGGCGAAACAGGCAGGGAAACCCCCTCGTGATGTCGCCCAGGCGATCATCGATGCTCTGGAGCCGGATGATGCGATTGATAAAATCGAGATAGCCGGTCCTGGTTTCATCAATTTTTTTCTGGCCCAGGCAAGCACCTTGACGATCATCAACGATATTTTAAGGGACGGCGAAGATTTTGGTCGCAGCAATGCCGCCCATAGCGAAAAGGTACAGATCGAATTTGTCTCGGCGAACCCGACCGGTCCACTACACGTCGGTCATGGCCGGGGCGCGGCCTATGGTGCCACGCTGGCCTCGTTGATGCGCGCAGTTGGCTTCGAAGTCGACTGCGAATACTATGTCAACGACGCGGGCCGACAGATGAACATCCTTGCCACCAGCATCTGGTTGCGCTATCTACAGGAAAGCAGTATCGAGATTCCTTTCCCGAGTAACGGTTACAAAAGTGAAGCTTATATATACGATATCGCCCGTACGATACAGGCAGAACATGGTGATATATTCGTCCATGATGCGGATGCAGTCATGCGGGACATCCCCGCTGATGAACCTGACGGCGGTGATAAAGAAACACACATCGATGCGCTCATCGGACGTGCCCGATCACTGCTGGGTGAAACCGGCTACCACAGTATATTCAAAGCCGGGCTGGAGACCATCCTCGACGATATCCGTGAGGACCTGGAAGAATTCGGCGTACACTATGAGAACTGGTATTCAGAACAATCACTGACTGACCGTAACCTGATTCAGGATGCCGTCGATCAGCTGCAGGAAGCCGGGCACATCTACGAAGACAAAGGAGCGCTCTGGTTTCGCTCGACCACCTTCGGTGATGAAAAAGACCGCGTGGTCATTCGTGATAATGGTCAGGGCACCTATTTTGCCTCCGACATCGCCTACCATCTCGACAAATTCGATCGTGGTTATCAGAGAGTCATCAATATCTGGGGCGCGGACCATCACGGTTACGTGCCTCGGGTCAAAGCTGCACTGACAGCGATGGGTAGAGATGAGAGCAAACTCGATATCCTGCTGGTGCAATTTGCCAACCTGTACCGAAATGGTGAGCGTCTGCAGATGTCGACCCGCTCCGGCTCATTCGTGACATTGAGAGAACTACGCGAAGAAGTAGGAAGAGATGCTGCACGTTTCTTTTACGTGATGAGGAAATGTGAACAACACATGGACTTTGACCTTGACCTGGCCAAATCACAGAGCAACGACAACCCGGTCTATTACATCCAGTATGCACACGCCAGAATCTGTAGCGTATTATCTCAATTATCCGAAAAGCAGGTCACGCACGACGTGGTAAACGGACAGCAACACCTGGACCTGTTAACAGAAAAGCACGAGACCGAGCTGATCAGCAAACTCGATGCTTACGCAGACATCGTCAATAAAGCAGCATTTAACGCAGAACCCCATCTGCTGGTACACTATCTTCGTGAACTGGCTAACTTGCTGCACTCATATTACAACGCTCATCAATTCATCATTGATGACAGCAATCTACGCGATGCGCGTCTGAACCTCATCAGTGCGACCAGACAAATTTTATGCAATGGGCTAACGTTGTTAGGCGTAAGTGCACCTGCAAAGATGTGACCACTCACAGCAAACACTGAAACCTTAACCACGCTCTTGAAAATTATAAAAAACCATGCCTGCTGATTATAAATCCCGCGTCACACGTAAACAAAAAAAATCTCTTCCCGGTTACATCTGGTTATTATCCGGTCTGGCTATCGGGCTGTTCGTCGCATTTATTATTTATCTGGATAAACAACCCGAGAACACCAATGATTTCGGGAGTGCAGTTCAGGCCGAACTGGAAAAATTAAAACCGACAAAGAAAAAGAACACTGCAAAAAATTCGAGCACGCGAGCACCGGATGAAAAAAAAATTTCCCCCGAGAAAAAAGAACAAAAATTTAATTTCTACACCCTGCTACCAGAACTGGAAGTACTTATCCCCGAGAGTGAGACACGCCCACCCGAAAATACCACCCGGGCCCATTCGAACAATACAGATAACCGTTCTACTCCTGAGAAGCCCAGGCAATATATCTTGCAGGTCGGTTCTTTTCAGAGTCTGGCCGATGCTGAAAAACTGAAAGCCAACCTGGCTTTTCTTGGCCTGGAGGCAGGCATCCAGCATGTCTCGATTAATAACCAGACATGGCATCGTGTAAGAACTGGACCCTATAAAAATAAACAACAGTTATATCAGTTCCAGAAAAAACTAAAACAAAATGGCATTAATGCAATATCTCTGGAACTGAAATAAACACCCCTCTATGAGCCACGGATCAGCCCCTGCCCGTCAGGCCAACATAAAAGGACTGCATTTAAAGGCTCAACTCGAACACACCTCCTATTATCTAGGAGGCACTATCCCTTTCGATATACTTCATCTTATGTTATTATCCCCTTCGATTTTCGCGAGTGTGATCAAAAACAACAATATATACACTGCGTAAACCCTCGGTAAACATGGCATAAACCTCATGTTTATACTGCTGAAACATAAATGCGCAATGCGCTATAAGAATTCGGAGATATGAAATGGCTTTATTTGACGATGCCTGGATGAAAGGTTTCCAGGAAAAGTGGAATGCTGAACCAGCACTGGCTGGCGCATTAGAAAAAATCAATTTTAATTCTGTAATCGGTTACGGCTACCCTAAAGAAGATACCTGTGCCGGGTCCATCACGGTGGTAAATGGTCAGGAGACAGAAGCAGGTGCCTACGATGGACGCGAACTAAGTTGGGACATGCGTGCTGAACAGAAGAACTGGGAGAAATGGCTGAAGAAAGAAATCGGTATGACTGGTTTAGGTCTGGCTTTTACCACCGGTAAACTGAAATTCAAAACAGGTGATTTCAAAGCCATGATCTCGGACCCACGTATGGCTGGCCCGTTTATCAAGAGTTTTGGTTGCATGGGTAAAGTTTAAGAACTATTTTTTACTTATTAGCAATAAAAAAACCACCTTAACCGGTGGTTTTTTTTGCTTTTTATATTGTATTTATTTCTTTCTCTTTTGTCCTATTTACTTCTTCTTTTATTTAGGCATTGCGGTTCTCGCACCGCAGGCGAGTCACTCTTTTGCTACAGCCCAAAAGAGTAACCAGAAAAGGCCGCCACTACGGCTGGCGCCCCGCGAAAAGATGCGGGGTTCCCATTGATACGGCAGGGGGATCATGCTGTGAAATAACTCGCACAAGGCACTCAGACAGCTGGAACAGACGGCCCATGATCCCCCTGCCGTATAAATGGCTTGCCTGAGGTGGGTAAGGTCAAAGGCAAAAGCGGGATTTTAGTCAGGCTGTGGTTTTTATTCTGCTGGCTTTGGCGTAAAGTTTTACTGACTGTTCTGGTTTGATTTTTCTTGTGTTGTTGATCTTATTTTTTGTTTTTAGTTTTTTTCTTTTGACTTACCCCCACCTCAGCAAGCCATTGAAGGACGGGGATTATCATGGGCCTTCTGTTCCAGCTGTTTGAGCGTCTTCTGCGAGTTCTGGGACAGCATGATAATCCCCGTCCTTCACTGGGTACCCCTGTGCCTTCTACAGAGGCGTAGCTGACGTGGCGGCATTCTTTTGGTTACTTTTCTGTTGCTGCAGACAGAAAAGTCACTCGACTGCGGGGCAAATACCGCAATGCCTAAATAAAAGAAGAAGTAAATAGGACAAAAGCCCCCTAACTGTCATACAAAACAGCAACCCTATCCTGCAACACCTCAGCCGATACATACTGCGGCTCCACCCCTTCCCCAACCACCAGGCCAATACTGGATTTAAAGCCCTTAAACAGACGATAAAAAATATTCGATCGCTGACGACTAAACGCACTACCCCACAATCCCTGCAACGCCATCGGCACAACCGGTACAGCTCGACGGTTGATGATCCTCTCTATGCCATCCCTGAACGTATTCATATTGCCATCAGCGGTCAATTTTCCTTCTGGAAAAAGACAGACCACATCGCCCGCTTCCAGTGCTTCATCGATATCGTCAAATGCCTTGTTCAACAGTTTTTCATCTTCATGTTTTCCGGCGATGGAAATCGCTTTAGCCGTACGGAACACGAAATTTAATACGGGTAGATCAAAGATTTTGTAATACATGACAAAACGTACCGGACGACGTATACAACCACCGATGATCAGGGCATCAACAAAACTGACATGATTACAGACCAGCACCACTGGCCCTTGTTCCGGAATATTCTCCAGCCCCTTCGTACGCACATGATAGATGCTGTGTATCAACAACCAGACCAGGAACCGCATCAAGAATTCGGGTACCAGGGTATAGATATAGATCGCCACCAGTGCGTTCAGGATTGCGACCAGTAAAAATAATTCGGCGATAGTAAAACCCGATGAGAGCACGACGATTGCTGTAATAGCAGACAGGACCATCAATAGTGCATTGATAATATTATTCCCGGCGATAACCCGTGACATATGCTCAGGTTCTGAACGCTGCTGCACCAGAGCCATCAATGGCACGATATACAGGCCGCCAAAAAAACCTGTCATCATCACATCGATCACCAGACGAAGATAATCGACCGATAAGAAGCCGGCAATGCCCAGAACTGTCGATGACATAGCTTCAGGCTGAGAAAGATACAGGTCGATGCCAAACAACGTCAGTCCGATGGAACCGAAAGGGACCAGCCCGATCTCGATCCGCTTTCCGGACAGCCAGTTACAGAGCAATGAACCCGCACCGATGCCTATAGTAAACAGGGTGAGCAATAAGGTAACGACCTGTTCATTACCACCGAGTATCGTTTTGGTATAGTTCGGCAACTGTACCAGATACGTCGCACCAAGAAACCAGAACCACGATATGCCCAGTATCGACAGGAATACCGTTCGATTCGTTTTCAGGAACTGTATGTTTCGAAAAATTTCGGAAAATATGTTCCGGTTGATTTTCAGATCTTCGTTCAACGAAGGGGTAAGTGGAATAAACCGGCTGGAGATATAACCCGCGATGGCAAAAAAAACGATACAGGATGCAACATATAATCTTCCCTGCTCGTCGGCGATCAGTATACCGCCCAGAATCGTTCCCGTTAAAATAGCGACGAACGTACCCATCTGTACCAACGCATTACCTTCCACCAGTTCGACTACTCTCAGGTGTTGCGGGATATAACTGTACTTGGCTGGACCAAAAAAAGTCGACTGCGCGCCCATCAGGAACAGCAGGGCGATCAGCAGAGAGATGTATCCCTGGATAAAAGCCAGTGCCGCGATCAACATGATAAAAACTTCCAGTAACTTTATCAGTCTTATCGACTTTGATTTTTCGTATTTATCGATCCACTGACCCGCCGTTGCCGAGAATAAAAAAAACGGAAGGATGAACAGTGCCGCCGCCACATTGATGAGAAGATCAGCATCACCTTCGATGAGCTGCGCCCCCTGAAAAGCGATCAAAATTATCAATGCATTTTTGAAGATATTATCGTTAAGTGCCCCCAGGAACTGGGTAATAAAAAAAGGCAAAAACCGCCTTTGCTTCAGTAATTCGAACTGCCCTGCCACTCTGTTAGTTTCCACGTTATTTCCTGCCCGATTAATATGTTACCTGTTCTTCCGATTTAATCTCTACCTCTGGAGCCGCCCTGTCTCACGCTCTCGACAGATAATTATTTACGCTCGCTTCTGGCATTTTCAGAGGTTAGGGCTATTATTGTATTAATTAATCGTATACAGCAGCCATCCATGTCCAAGAAACAACGCAAATTCGAACGTGCCGAAATAAACATAGAAGTCAGCCTCTGCTACCTGCAGGATGACATCCGCATCGTTACCACGCAAGATGTCAGCCAGGGCGGTCTTTTTATGCTGTTAGACAATCCCGACCATTACCTCCTCGGTGAAATGGTCAACCTGAAATACGACAACCCCCTGTCAGACGACCATGACAGCACCGAAAATGATGCGATCATCGTCCGCTGCACTGAAAAGGGCATCGCCGTCGCGTTCGTAGAAATGGAAGAATTCTAGGGACACTCTGAATAAGCCGCTGTCTTATCACACTCGACACAGTCCAGCTCAAAACCAATTTTTTGTTTTCGCGCCTGATCATCGATCACCCAGGGGCGATTCTGCCACGGCGGGTCATGCCGTACATGCCGGGTGTGCCCACAGTCCAGATCAGCCACCCAGTGCTGGAATTCATCCTGATGAAAATCAGTAATCTTTCGCTTCATCAGATTCAGGCACTAATCATCGACCGGACCTAATAGATGCCCTAACCACTGAGTCTCAGGGCTACTGTCCAGAGCCAGTTTTACCGTGATGGTTAACGGTACCGATAACAACATACCGACAGACCCCAGGACCCAACCCCAGAAAACCAGTGAGATAAAGACCACCAGCGTAGACAGGCCCAGCCCCTTTCCCATGTATTTTGGCTCGATGACACTGC
>DROB01000096.1 GCA_011321985.1 Gammaproteobacteria bacterium
CACTACTTGCACCCTGGATATCACTGGTAGCCCGCCACCAGATAGCTTTCTCTTTCGCATAGAACAGGGCAACGTTAACCCGACTCCTTGTGACATTCTGTTTTTGCGGTCCGAGGATCGTTTTCACCAGTGCTGATCCCGTCGCTACCTGATAGTTACCAAAGATAAAGGCATCTACCTTCATAGCTGATGCTAAAGATTTCAAGAACCGCTGTGTCTCTGCAGTGAACGTGGCCAGCTGTCCACTGCTGGTATTATAATCTGCCTGCAGATTTTTATATCCACGTCCCAATGATTTCTTATTAATCATATTTAACACATCACCGGGCGAGCGGATCTTCCACTGAGACTGCTTAGCCGTCAATTCAGCAGACAACGCCTGCACGACGGATTCAGCATATTTTGGATCTTCGTAGCTCTGCAGGCCAGGACCGATAACACCACTACCCGGAAATAGCGGAAACACAGCAACCGAACCAATCTTGTTAAAATCCATATTAGGAGAAACGTCCGCACTGGTCGGTGCCAATATTTTTTCAGATTGTTTATCTGCCTTCATAAGGCTATCCAGATTACAGCCCGTCAGCACCATAAAAAGTGCTGCCGTAATCACTGCGGTATATTCTCTACGTATTTTTATCATTTGTTCACTCCTCGAAGCTTTTAGTTGATTGGATCTAGTACAAATATTCACAGCCGCCAATACCGAAAGGCTCAGCCGCCTGTGGAATAAAATATTAACAAGTTGAAAGAGACAAGAATGTGATGACCATCAAACAATTGATCACCCCTCTGCTTATCCTGCACAAACTAATCATTATGCATTCCACCCTAATACCCGGTAAATTGCAACTGATACATGGAGCAATCATCGTTCAGCCTTCGACTGCTAAGACTGGTGCTCCTGTTCATACCTTTGCCCATGGCTTCCTTCCTGCTCCTTATCATTAAAAAGCACCTGCCAGATTTATCAGAAACCGTATGAGTTATCCTCTATCTATCTGCCATGCTCAAAATCCGTATACTGCCAGGCTACCTATAAACTTTTCTCAAGCTAATCCGGACACTCAATCTGGTCACGGCACTGGCTGCGGCGAGATCGTTCCATCGATAAAGGCACCTGCTCGTTTTCCTATCTCTATCTCATAGGCACTCGCACCAAGGTCAATAGATGACGGCAGGGTCGGCGAAAGCGGCTGCACGAAATCAAGGTTTATATTGACACCATTATTATTCGTGTTGACCGCCAGGTTGATAGTAATCCCTATCTGCACATCAAAAGCAATCGTCAGCGGGGCTATATCTGAACCATAACCCGGTATGGTCAGGCTGGTGAACTGCCCCGTTCCTCCAGCAAAATTACCTGCCTGATAGCTCCACGTGAAAGAGCCCGTGATCTGGCCGTCACCTGGCTGCAGGAGTACATTATCCAGCGTGTAAACGACCTGGAGCACCGGTATGACATAAGCCGGTGAGATACGTGTATAGATGGTACTGACACCTCCAGCAGAAGTATCCGTCAGGGTCAGGGTATCGCCTACCACATCCACTGTAAACCCAGAGATATTCAGGGCAGTATTATTATGAAGACCACAGCTACCATTCGAATCATTAATCGTTAATGTTCCGGTCAGGCTGTTGGTATTACCCTGATCCCATACATAGGTTCCATATTCAAAACCAGAGGCGGAAGCCGACACACAATCCTGTGAGAGCACAAACGTCGTATTATCCAGCATCGTCAAAACCGTATGCGCCTCACCCGCATCCTGAATATTACCCCGTAGCCAGCTACCGACAATCGGACTGGGTGCCCCCAGTAATTTGGTGAAGGTAACATCGGCGAAACCAAGCTCGCTGATCGTCAATACACCACCATTAACACTGAGCACCTTATTGCCCTGTGCCGGACCGCACGCCCCCTGTGAAGCCACCTGTGCGAGAGCGATAATATTGTTGGTAGCACCGCTCGCTGATACGGTACCGTATTCCATCCCGGTGCTGCCATCCCTGTCACAGCTACCCGAGGATTCGTAATAACCATTATTAAATATATGCAACAACATCGGATCACCGTTGACCGATACCGTCGAACTGACCCAGGTGCCTGTCAGATCCGCCAGACCCGGTGTTACCGGAGCAGTGAAGTTAGCCATTATCTCATTGAAGGCATTACCATTGAACTGCCCACTACTGAATTCGATATCGCCTGCCGCATGTTTCAGCCCCTTGCGCACGAAACCGTTCTGTACAGTGAGGAAATAGTTTTTCCCATTACTTAAAACATCAAGGAAGTCTGCAATAAAGGATGCAGGCACCTGAAGATGGATCATATCGACACCTGAACTCGTATTCTGGGTCCAGCCTGATCCGGCGACCGCATTGCTGACAAACGAGATAGGATTGGTGCCGTTATTATCCACTACATAATAATTTGCAGCACCCCCACTCACCAGCTGCACCATAAGCGTTTTATTTGATACCTTGTTGGTAGCGATACTTATTGCGCCTGGAGGAGTAGAAAAATCATTATTCGGATCGATCCACGGCGTAGCGGCGACAACATCACCGAGTGATTGCGCATACCCCGTCGCGTTAACGACGATATCCACATCGACCGAATTACAGTTATTATTCAGGTCGGCGTATTTGGTAGTGCCATCTTTCTGACACGTATTATCCTGCCCGATTATGTACGATTCGATCAGAGACTCCAGACGGTAATCCGTTATTAACCTGGCACCCAGACCGAACCTGGCATTCGGATTAAACATCGCACCCCGCCAGACCGTATTCAGATGATCAACCATCAGAACATTATTAAGATCGATAACCCGAGCGGTCAATTTGAAGCTAGCCATCTCAACCGTACCGCTGGTGGCATCACGCACAGATAGATCCAGGCCTCCGTTGGTATCAGGTGTTCCCACGATAGCACCTTCCGATAACCATTGCGTACCACTCAACAGCAGATCATCCGTATTCACGACAGTATCGAACAGACCTGATAGATGGTTGTATATTTTCTCTTCGGTCTGGAACACCGGATTTATCGGATTAAAATTATTCGTATAATAGGTATAGACATTGGCTTCTTCATTTTTGATACCGACAACACCCCCTTCTACCGAACTCATCAATGTCAGTATATCTATCGGCAGACCCGGCGGTAAGACGGTAACCGTCACCGTACCCACATCTGAAGTCGAAGCATCAGACACGGTATATGTAAAGCTGTCAGTACCAACGAACCCCGCCGTTGGTGAATACGTAAATACACCGCCTCCGTTATAGATAACCAGACCATTTGACGGATCCGTTGCTTTTGCAGCGGTCAGTACATCACCATCGACATCGGTATCATTGGCAAGAACATTCGGTATGATGATCGTCCCACTCTGCGATGGTGTTTCAGCCACGCTATCATCTGTCGCAACAGGGGCATCATTAACAGGTGCCACATTGATTGATACGACACCTGTGGCATTCAGCAGTCCATCAGTAACCGTATAAGAGAAAGTATCGTTACCATTGAAATTGGCAACCGGCGTATAATTAAATGTTCCATCACCATTATTAACGATAGCTCCACCTGCAGCAGTAGAAGCATCGACGGCTGCCACACTCAGGATATCATTTTCGACATCGGTATCATTCGCCAGCACATTTATCGTTGTCAGCTGAGTATCCTCTGCTACCGTATCAACATCACTGACTGCAACCGGGGCATCATTTATAGCATTGACCGTTATACTCACCGTACCGACACTCGTGCTCGCCGTATCACTGACAGTGTAATTAAAGCTATCGATACCATTGAAATCCTGTGCCGGTGTATAGTTGAAAGTACCATCGCCATTATCAACGACATTACCACCACTAACTGACAGAGCATCTGCACTGCTGACAGACAACACCCCGGGGCCATCGCCACCATCGGTATCATTGGCAAGCACATCAGGAATCAGG
>DROB01000097.1 GCA_011321985.1 Gammaproteobacteria bacterium
ATATATTTTTTCACCTGCCTGATACAACACTAACGCTTCGATGGGATAACGAAGGAAGATGACATCACCATTTTTTGCATTTATGGTATCAAATTTAGCTCCCGCCAATACTCGTGCTTCCACTCCATCGATGATCTCTGACCCAATCCCTGCAGATAGAGAGATCAGCTCACCCGCTTTAATCGAGTCACTTTTGCCATTCGTAAATTGTGCCTGTGCGAGTTTATCGCCACCGAAATGCAAGCCACCCTGCACAAAATAATCAAGTGCCAAGACATTACCTGAGCACAATAATAATGTTGTTAAAACTATTTTTTTCATCAAACCCTTTCCTGTTAAAAGTTATTAAAAATATATTAAACAAACAGGAATATAACCATATCCTTGGACTGGGTTTTTCCTTATTATTTAATCTAGAGAACCCTGAATCATCAGGGCAAGAAAAAAGCAAAACACCGGTTTACCTCTTTCTTCATTTCGATAGCCGCTGAGCCATTGCGAATGACCTCCGCGGCCTGTACTACGAAAATCCTGTATCGGACCTTTCTATAAATTTCTACTCAGGCACCCTTATGTATCCAGTCGGCACCGAGTGTACCCTGCAGACGCTCAAGATAATTATCACTGTTAATCCACTCCAGCATCTGTTCTGCATTTTCTGCCTGGTCCTGTAACTGGGCCCATAGCTCTGTTACCGATTCATTGGTCTCATCCATTTTTTGTTCTATGTAGTTTTTATTCATCTGCCATAGTGCGGCATCGCGCTGTTGCTTGATGACTAAACGTTCCTTGTACCAGTCACTTTCTAAAAGATAGTCCAGCGTAAACATCTCACGGATAGAGGGGTCATCGATGGTTTTACCTTCATACCGCCCCTCTGCCATAATGTGCAAAACTGCTTGCAGAGGCGGGCAGGCATCGTTGATAGAACCATCTTCGATATAAGCTCTGGCGACGGTCTGTTGTGCCTCTACGATATTATTGATGCCATCGACATAAGCATCCATACCCTGTGTTTCCGGGCGAAGCATCTGTTCGTCGAAGACGATAGTTGGGCTATCAAACACTTTACCGAAAAAAGCGTGGACAAATTTTTCTGTTATACGATAACCCAGGCGACTGGCGTAGACCCTATGGCCTTCATGCTCGAAATCTTCTATCTTCTCAAGGTGGCCCTTTTTAATTAAATACGAGGGATCACGGTGCCTTATAGGCAAGCGGCACCAGATCTCCGGGATCAACATGCTGATATCATGGTCGACTTTACGGCCTGCACCGATATGCCCTGCAGCAGACGAATATCCCGCATAATCACACAGGATAAATGAGACCAGAGCATTATTTAGATCGGCTGTCGTTGACAACGCATTGAATGGCCCTTTGGTCAACGCGCCTTCCGACCCAGCCCCGGTCGTAGAAGGTGACTTACCCGTAAGGCTGCAGATTAAATCCATAAACAGTTCGGGTAGTTCCTGATAATGGATAGGGTTATAAACAGCCAGTGGTCGGATACCCGCTGCTTTGTCCTCCGGGTTATTGCGGCGACCTTGCAATACTGCGTTGACAGGAAAGTGTACCGGTTGCTGCAGGCTCAGACCACGTGATAACCGTGTACCGGTCTGGGCCAGATACATATTTCTAGGGTTAGCCAGATCCGGGCGCTTCTGCAGATAACGCACATTTTTACTGTGTTCACCATCGACTATCCGCGGGTGCGCCGATGAGACGAAATACTCACCATCTTCTGCTTCTGCGGCCCTGCGGATGAGATCCTGCATAGGTGCGGAATAATCCTGAAAATTTATCGCATCTTCCACCAGCGTACGTGCATCTTCGCTGGTCAACGGTTCGAAGTTAGATATGAAATTACCGTCTTCAGCCAGGTCAGATTCTGTCTGCGTATCCAGACCCCGGTTTATCGCATCATCGGGACGCTGGAATAACCGGCTCTCACAATTCTTCACCAGTTTAACACTCGGGTTTTTGTAGCGTTTATTCAGTGTTCCTTCGATATAACTGACAGGGACCACCGTTGATGCCGTAATATCATCTTCTGTCTGCACTTTTGTGGCGGCAACAAAATCCTGTCTCAGCTTATAGATTCGCCAGGTTCCATCGCTACGCACTCCCACGCGCAAGTAACTGGTAATAAGCTTACGCCCGTCATACTTTAATTCGTGCCCCGGATAACCGTTAACCTCATCGACGGAGAAATGCTTGCGCCAGTTTTTCCCCCACTGCGGTTTATAGAACCGTTTAATCATATAAACCAATGCCAGGATATACTGCGGGATAGCCTCTAACCACTGGTTATACTCATCCGTGTATATCTCAGTCGATGGCGTCAGCAGACGGATGACAGAGCCCAGGCTGCGTTGATTACTTAAAACACCGCGGTTATCATTCTCAGAGACTTCTCGCCGACGTTTCGAGTAGTCGTGATTGATAATCGCTTCAACCTGATCCAGATTTTCTTTAAAATCGCCGACAAAAACAGGTCCCGATATCATCGAGTCCTGAATGGACTTCGATATCTCGGATTTGCCACCACCGGATACCGTGCTCGGTTTGTGGCAGAAAGTGCCTTCACCCAGGGTACCGATCAAACGCCAGCTCGGTGCCTGCGGATGCTTCTGCATATGCACCTTAAAACCACTCGGATAGATATAGGTGTGTTTCACCCGCAACTTGATTTTTTGCAGCTCATCCTCTTTTCGCCAGCTGATAAATTGCTCTTGCATATCGATATGCGCGTCTTCCGGGATATATATGATATCGGGATACTGGTTATCTATAGCGTAGCCTTCCGGCTTGATGGCAATACCACCTTCGAGCTGCTTACACAGGCGAGAAAAGGTATGGCTACTCATCTCAGCTTCAACCTTTGGCAGATAGTAATTACCCAGATTGAATCGAGGAAAAGCGATGGCCCCACCTGAATGCTCTTCTTCCGCGCCACCGAACAAGTTAGCCGAATAGCTGATCTGTGATTTGATCTCTTTTTTACTGTAGCCGAAATAATTATCAGCGATGATGGTAACGATAACACCCGTCATATCGCGACAGACTATTTTGAAAGCACCACCATCATTATACAGTTCATCATCTCTCTTCCAGCACATGCCCTCTTTACGCTGCCGCTCGCTCGCTTCATCATAGTGCGGCAGGCCCAGTGCTTTTTTCGTTAACCTGGTCAGATGCGGAGCCAGAATAACGCAGCCACTATGCCCGGTCCAGTGATCAGCATCCAGTGCAGCATCATTCTCTGCAAGGAACGGATCGCCTCCATTTCCAAAAATAGACTCAACAAAATCCAGATTGGAAACCAGGGTACCTGGTGCAAAAAAACGGGTTTCCAGACTTTTTTCGAACAACTCACCTTCGACTTCAGGACGCACTATCGGGCGTAACAATAACGAGACCCACATATCGACCGGTTTATCATTCTCGCTGGCAATCGGCAGGCCCATCAGCTCGGTAGGCGGGTCCAGTGCAACCTGCAATAGATTAGCGTACACATCGACAGGCACTGCTTTTTTATCGGCAGGGATGGGTAAGCCACCTTCTACGATATGAAAAACACCGGATGTCGTCCGCCGATCATTTTTTGGATTATGCAATACACCCTGTGCTACGCGATATGACGAGACCAGATCTGATTTATAGACGTTGCTATTAAACGGCAGCGACAATTCACGAGCGATACCTTTTTCATTTAGATTAAAGGTTTCACCGGGCAGCTTGATCTCTGCCTCGATACCGTTACGTCGTAAATAGTTATTTAAGAAATTTTGTATACGCTGATCAGCCGGGCAACGGTACTCAGCCAGTAACTGGCGTTGTGCCGCATAATTTTTTAACAGGCTATCTGCGACGGCGAGGTAACCTCGATCAGAACTCAACTGGCAGCGATGACCTAATGATGCCAGCTGTAAGCAGATGTGTTGTAAGGCTATCTCGCGTCCATCGACCGAACGTCTTTCGGGAAGGGTAAACTTAGTTTCTGAATTCATAACGACCGCCAAAACGATAAACCTCTTTTGCAACATAAATGCGGGAGGCTAATTTTAGTGAGTTAGAGGCAATATAGCTAATCGGATTATCTTTACATCACAAATACATACTATTCTAATATAGAGCGAAATCAAGAGGATACATCCACCCTCTTTTTCTCCGCTCCATTTTGGTGCGTTTATTTGCGGTTTTTATTGTTTTTTAAGCCCTTTATTAAATCGTAAATAAATGACCTCGCCGTGTGCGGACGGAGCAGGCACAGAACATTAGCCCGTAGGGGTTAAAAAATCTTATCTGTATTAATAGTTCAAACTTGAAATGACCGTTACGGTGCGAAATTAAAGGGCTGTTCCCGACGCAAAGCAATGGGATGGACTCCTCCTCACCTATCGGCATCGATGTGCCAAACTGAGTTTGAGTATTCAGTTAACGATAAAGAGGAGCCCGAGATGAAGATTAAACGAATTGGTGTTGATTTGGCAAAAAATGTCTTCCAGTTACAT
>DROB01000098.1 GCA_011321985.1 Gammaproteobacteria bacterium
ACATCTACCTACCCATGAATACATCAGGATAAGCTAACTCCGTCAGATTGAAGTTGGGTGATACCCTATATATGTTGCCTTCTGATTGCAAGGCTTTGTTTTATTTCAGTATGGTTCCAGTATTTCCCGGCGATCTCCCGATATCGCTCAACACCCCTTTTCCTGTCAAAAAATGTGATCGTTATCGCCCCTGTTTTTGCTGTCTGCATCAAATCACGCTGTTTCAGGTTATAACGTGTAACCACTTTCAGAGCTGGTAATCGATAGCGGTTTTTATATCCTACTGATATTAATGCTATTTCTGGATCAACAGCATGAATAAAGCCACTGCTTGAAGAGGTATTGCTGCCATGATGAGGAACCAGCATGATATCCGAAGCCAGTCTGCCTGCGTATTTTTCAACGAGATACAGCTCCATTTTCTTCTCGATATCTCCTGTCAATAAAATTGAGCCATAGGCGGAACTCACGTGGAGGACACAGGAGTGATTATTACGTTTTAACGACTCAAATGCTGGATCAGTCACATCCGGTGATAAAAATGTAAAAATCACACCATCCCATGACCACCCCAGGCCCTGACGGCAAAGCTGCTTGTTATCTGTCTGCAAGTCTCCTATGTCCTGACCGATCACTTCCATTTTCGGGTATTCCCGGATTATCGCTGCCGCTCCACCGATATGGTCAGCATCACCATGACTGATGATAAGGCGATCCGGTAAGACCACTCCCTGCGTACGCAGATACGGGATGATCACACTGCTACCTGCATCCAGGCTGCCACTGAATTTTGCGCCCGCATCAAAGATCAACGTATGGTTTCGTGTCTGAATAACCGCGGCGGACCCCTGCCCGACATCTAACACGGTCAATCGATATTCACCCGCACTCCACCCTGTTTCATCCACAATAAACACAGGCACAAACATGAAGCATGCAAGTAACCTTAAAACCCAGAGGATAGAGGTTATCCTGTTATCATCCCGCCATCCGTCAATCAAAACCGCCAGCTTTCTGGAAAAGAAAATCAATAGCAGGGCCACCGTCATAAGCATCAACCTGAGCATATCGATATCCCCTTTCACCCATAACGCATGAGGTAATGATGAGAAAAATGACAGCAATGGCCAGATCAGATCCAGTAATCCTGCCGCCAGATGAAACAGGACATCGGCAAAAGCTTGATGAACAGATGAAAAAACGATGGCAAACAATACGACGGGGACAACAAGGATGCTGACATAGGGAATCAAGAACAAATTTACCAGTGGCGAAACCAGTGAAACCTGCTGAAACATGAACAACGACATCGGAAATAAAAACAGGTTGATGAGTAATTGCAGGCGTATCCATCGTTTCAATATCGAAGCAGTCTTAAACCAGATACTGCCTCTACGCTGATGTTTGTCTATGTCAGACCCGTGCAGAGTCATCTCCTTTTTATCCGGATTCAGCGTGATAAAAATAACGGCCACTGCAGAAAATGAGAACCAGAAACCCACCGATAAAACAGCAAGAGGGTCGAACAACAATACCAGCAATAAGGCCAGACCCAGGACATCACATGGCCGATGATTCTTTCGAATAAGGGTCATCACCACCAGCGTGGATAACATGATAATGGCACGCTGTGTCGGGATCGATAATCCAGCCACCAGTGCATACAGCGCAGCAACGATCAGGCCGAAACTGATGGCGACATGTTGTGCAGGAAACCGCTGCATGATAACACCCGG
>DROB01000099.1 GCA_011321985.1 Gammaproteobacteria bacterium
AGCGCCTTTCCTGTTAATCGCTTAAACGTTTCTTAAGCATTCAGACCCTGATAGTAGTCGATCAGGATCTTGGCTACTTCCGGACGTGAAAACTCTTTAGGTGGTGCTTCGCCGTTACCTAACATCTCACGAACCTTGGTGCCCGATAGAAGTATGAAATCGTCTTTTTCATGATCAGGTGCTTCACACATCATGACGACTTTATCCAGCTTCTTGGAATAGGCGGTATGATCAGCTTTGAATATCTCTATCTCCAATGCGTCAGCTGGCACTTCATTTTCGAAAATGGTCTGTGCATCAAATGCACCGTAGTGGTCGCCCACTCCGGCATGATCACGACCGATGATAAAGTGAGTCGCACCCATGTTCTGGCGGAATACAGCATGCAGTACGCCTTCACGAGGACCGGCGTATAACATATCAAAACCGTAACCGGTAACCATGGCACTGTTCTCCGGGAAGTACAGCTCCACCATCTTGCGGATTGCTGCATCACGGACAGGGGCCGGGATATCGCCAGGTTTCAGTTTACCCAGTAACATGTGTATGACCAGGCCATCACAGTTCAGACGGTCCATCGCCATGTGGCACAGTTCTTCGTGCGCCAGGTGCATAGGGTTACGGGTCTGGAAAGCGACGATCTTTTTCCAGCCGCGTTCGGCTATCTCGTTACGAATTTCAACAGCGGTACGGAAAGTGTCCGGGAACTCGGTCTGGAAATACGAGAAGTTCAGTACCTGTATCGGACCGGAAAGACAGACCTTGCCTTGCTCAACAAAAGCATCAACACCAGGATGAGCTTCACCAGCCGCAGGCGCGTAAACTTTTTCAGAGATCAATTTGATGTCGTCATCGGAAAATTCTTCGACGGCTTCGACATCCATGACAGCGACAACAGGATTGCCTTCGACGTTAGGATCTTTAAGTGCGATGCGATCACCGGCTTTGATGCCCTCGGCATCTTTGACCAGATTTAAGACGGGTGTGGGCCAGAATAAACCGGATGTGGTTTTCATGTCTGTCGCTACAGAAAGCGCATCGGCTTTATTCATGTAACCGGTCAGCGGGTTGAAATAACCCGCACCCAGCATCACTGCATTTGCTGCTGTTGCTGAACTCACGATGATAGAAGGCAGTGTTTCGGCTTCTTTTTGCAGTGCATCGTTTTCAGCAGTATCGTATACGAACAAAGGGTTAAGTTCGTCTGAACCATGAGGTTTAATCATGTATTTTCTCCAGGTAATTATCACGCTGGTCTTTTTTGCCAGCCCAAATTTAAAAATCTTGTTATCCAGAGGACATCCTGATCAAGGTAATAAGAATGTCCCGGGTGGCGTGTGAGCATTGAGATGCTTACCCATGAAATCACTCGCCACTTTAAATGCGCGCGTATTCTACCCCAAAGCTGGCTGTTTTCGTAGTCGACTAAAGTGAGTAGCTATTTTTTAAATTGATCAGGGTCAAATTTGTGTTCTGTGTCGAGGTGATCGAATGTTTTTTGTTGATTTATATCAATATGTTAAAGCTTGATAGCAGTATTATTTCAGCTGAGATTTGAATTTATCGATTTTGAACGTAGCCACTTGTTTTAACGTGGTTGCGAAAATGTTCCCAAAAATCCTATGGAGGAAAGCGCATGAAAACTTTAATTACAGTAGCAGCTGCTGCACTATTTGTTGTATCTACTTCTGCCAATGCCTGGTGGAATGACAATAACAGCAATAACTGGAATAACAACTGGAACAATAATGGTTCCGGTTATGGTGATGGTTATGGCGATGGATCGGGCGATTTTGATGGTAGTTTTAACTTTGGTATGAGCGGTAAAGGCCACGGTAATGCACGTGGCAATGGTTATAACTCGTATTATGGCAATAACAACTGGGATAATAGTAATGGCTGGAGTAATAACAATGGCTATTATAATCGTCCCTACTATGGGCGGCCTTATTATGGTCCTGGCCCTTATGGCCCCGGTCCTGCTCCTGCTGCTCCTGCATCGGCCCCAGCCCCGGCTCCACAGGCACCAGCAGCACAATAGCTGTTGTTTTTAGTGGCATAAAGAAACCCGGACACTGTCCGGGTTTTTTTATGCTGCTGGTTTTTGTGAAATGCCTCGTTTTACCGGATCGATGGACGTTTATTTTTTCCCCCAAAGTTCTTCCAGACGCTGGTCGCGACCACAACTGTAACGGTAAAATTTGTAACGGAGAGGATTTTTCTGATAGTAATCCTGATGATAGTTCTCAGCAGGGTAGAATGTGCTGGCAGCGACTATCTCTGTTGCTATCGTCCCCTTGAAAGGCCTGTTTTGTTCCAGCTGCTGGAATGATCGTTGTGCCGCTTTTTTCTGTGCTTCGTCCTGATAATAGATCCCCGAGCGATATTGTGTGCCGACATCGCAAAATTGTC
>DROB01000100.1 GCA_011321985.1 Gammaproteobacteria bacterium
GAATGAAATCCAGCAAATGACTGAGACCGTATGCCGCACGGACGCGGCATCCGAGCGCACATGGATGTGTTTACAGCGTGTCTCGGTCATTTGCTGGATTTCGTGTCTCGGGTTATATAACCATATCATATGAACGCGACGCTATCGCGTCCTTCGCGGCAAAAAAATGTTTTTCCGTATGACCAATAACTGACTGCTTACCTGATACGAGAATCTAGTCCTCTTTCCCGTAATGCTTATGATCCTTACGCCGCCTGCCCGCCTGCTGCGTAATCACTCCCTGTATAACCTCCTGACCACTAATCTCAACCGTATCGTACAAGTCATTCAGCGGTTGCAGATAGTACTTACCATCAACGATACGTAACTGTCGGAATATATACTCATCTTTAAACTCTGCCATCACATAGCAACCATCACGGATAGCTCCGGCAGGATCGATGATTATCACCGCACCCTCGACAAACTCCGGCAACATACTGTCGCCTAAAACACGCAAAGCAAACGGCTCACTCGCCGCGCAACCACCACTGGATTCCATAATATCACCCATCAGAAATAGATAACCATTATACCCTAACCGGCGATCATCAAAAAAATTTCACCACAGAGGCAGGAAGGACACAGGGAACCCTTGCACTGCTCCAGGCGACATGGCTCTCCATAGTAAATGACAACCTCGCGCTGCTGTAGCCCCTGCAAACCACCGCAGAAGCGTGTAAAATACGCGCTTTATTTCACAGCCTTAGACCATACATATGTCAGACAAAATCACCCACAACAAATTCGTCTCCCTCGTCTACACCATCACCGATGACGATGACAACATCCTGGAACGCATCGATATGCCGATACAATACATCCAGGGGGCAGGAAGCCAGGTGATCGAAAAAATCGAGATGGCCCTGGAAGGCCACCAGACCGGTGATCTGGTACAGGTATCACTGACACCGGAAGAAGGCTTTGGTGCACACCAGCCAGAGCTCACCTTCTCTGATGACATCAATAACGTCCCTCCCCAATTTCACTCGATCGGAGCAGAAGTCGAGTTCCAGAATGATCAGGGAGAGAGCAAGATTTTTCGCGTGACCGAAATAGCTGATGGTAAGTTGACGGTCGATGGCAACCACCCCTTTGCCGGTAAAAACATCACCTACAATATAACGGTGCAGGAAGTACGTGATGCGACTGACAGCGAATTGAAAAACGGTGTCGAAAACATGAATGCATTGCATTAAAACACCGGTTCCACCCACCTATTATGGGATACAAGTGCCTATTTATAGGGCGTTTAGGGCTGAAATTTATCGCTATTTAGGTTATCCTCGCTCCCTGAAAATTATCACGGAGCAGTTATCACGGATCAGTATCCGTGCTTCATAACGAATGTCAACGATTAAAGATTTCACCGATGCAGAACAGTGGGCAGTTAATACCACGTTAAAGGAGCGTTGGCCGGATCAGGACCTTGATATACAGCTCGCCGATGTGGAGATAAAAATGTTTCCACATGAGCGAGAACTGACGACCTGCCCAGCAATATTCTGGCAGGTTGGCGAAACCAGTTTTATCATCATAAAAATTGGTGAGCGCCTGTATCGTAGTCAATTTTATTACAGGGGCTATCAACAGTACGGCACCGGAAAATCGGAATTTGATGATATCGCTGATTGTGTAACAACCTTACTGCAGGTTCATGCCGACAAAGAAGTCGAGCTGCGACAGGAAAAAGAATAAATCATCAGGAGCGAGCTATCACGTGGGCCCGAAGAGGTGAGTATCAGGGTGGTACGGATAAAAACTAAAAGCACACACCACAGAGACACAGAGTGCGCAGAGAAAAAGCGGTATCTATTTCGTGAAATGAAACGACTTAATAGAATTTCCATGTCTCTGTAGTAAATAAAATTATTATAACATTTGAGGATTATTATGAGCAAAATGAACGCATTTTACGCCCAGTCCGGTGGTGTAACCGCAGTAATCAATGCATCCGCCTGTGGCGTGATAGAGACCGCACGGAAACATAAAGACAAGATCGGTAAAGTATATGCTGGTGCAAGCGGCATCATCGGCGCATTAACCGAAGAACTCATCGATACCAGTAAAGAGACAAAAACCACCATCGCCGGGCTTCGCAGCACACCGTCAGGTGCCTTTGGTTCCTGTCGTTTCAAATTAAAAAGCCTGGAAGATAACAAGGCTGAATACGAACGCCTGATCGAAGTATTCAAAGCACATAATATCGGATATTTCTTCTACAACGGCGGTGGTGACTCAGCTGATACCTGCCTGAAAATTTCTCAGATCGGTAAGAAGATGGGTTACCCTATCACTGCCGTACACGTACCCAAGACAGTCGATAACGATCTGCCCATCACCGACAACTGCCCGGGTTTTGGTTCAGTTGCAAAATACATCGCGGTTTCGACACTGGAAGCCAGCTTTGATGTCGCATCCATGTGCAAAACATCGACCAAAGTATTCGTACTCGAAGTCATGGGTCGACACGCTGGCTGGATCGCTGCGGCAGGCGCGATGGCTTCTACAGACGATCATGAGATTCCTATCGTCGTCCTGTTCCCTGAAGTAAAATTCAATCAGAAAAAATTCCTGAAAAATGTGGATGAGAAAGTTAAAAAGTTCGGCTACTGCA
>DROB01000101.1 GCA_011321985.1 Gammaproteobacteria bacterium
AGCCTTCGAATACAGCTATCCAGGTCGCAACAAAACCGAAGACCACACTCTTTATTATCCCGTTGTATAGATCCAGATAGAGATCAACTTTATTCTGAGGCTGAGACAGGAAAGCACCCGCATCCAGGCCCAGCAATTCAACAGCGACCAGATAAGCCCCCAGAACACCCACCGCACTGAATATGGTTGCCAGCAGCGGCATCGAAACAAGCCCCGCTATAAAACGCGGAGCGATGACCCGTTTCATCGGATTGACCGCCATCATCTCCATTCCGGATAATTGCTCAGTGGCTTTCATCAGTCCTATCTCAGCCGTCAACGCAGAACCCGCACGACCGGCAAACAATAATGCCGTCACCACGGGACCCAGTTCACGCAGTAAAGATAATGTCACCATGACACCGACAGAATCTTCTGCACCAAAATCGACCAGAGCATAATATGACTGTAATGCCATCACCATTCCCACGAACAACCCGGCGACGACGATGATGATCAATGTCTGCACACCTACCGAGTAAAGTTGCCTGACCAGCAACATCGGACGTACCAGTAAACTGGCACTGCCCGCTATCACTTCCAGCAGGAACAGGCTTCCTCGACCAAGACGCTGAAAGCCGTGAATGGTAGCTGCACCCAGATGCTGAATTTTATCTACCAGTCGACTAAACAACATCGGCACCCTGAATCAAATCATCCAGCAGTGGTGCTGCCGGATAGTGAAAAGGTACCGGCCCATCAGCATCACCATGGATAAACTGGTGAGTCCATGCCGAATCGCTGTCTTTCAGTTCTTCCGGGCTACCACTCTCGACCACCTTGCCTTCTGATATGATATGTACCTGATCTGCGATCGACAGCGTCTCAGGCACATCATGGGAGACGATGACACTGCAGAGGTTTAACGCACTATTTAATTCGCTGATGAGCGAGACAAGCACACCCATCGAGATAGGGTCCTGACCGGTAAAGGGTTCGTCATACATGATCATCATCGGGTCCAGGGCCATGGCCCTCGCCAATGCTACACGTCGAGCCATACCACCGGAGAGCTCCGAGGGAGATAGATCCGCCGCCCCGCGAAGACCGACAGCATTCAATTTAAGCAGAACCAGGTGCCGCACCATGGATTCACTTAATCTCGTATGCTCACGCAGTGGATAAGCCACGTTCTCAAATACCGACAGATCCGTCAGCAGAGCCCCACTCTGGAACAACATCCCCATACGTTTACGCAGATCAAACAGCTGATTGGTCGGTAATTGATGAACATTTAACCCGTCGACTTCGACGCTGCCACTATCGGGCCGTAACTGGCCGCCGATCAGTTTTAATAATGTCGTTTTACCCGTACCACTGGGCCCCATAATCGCGGTGATACCCTGACGCGGGATATCCAGCGAGATACCCCCGAATATCTGTCGATGACCACGACTAAAGTGTAAGTCCCTAATTTTGACAAGAATGTCGCTCAAGTTAACTGCCAGCTAAGAATATTGGTTTATTATTGTTTTTGTGGAGATTGTACCATTGTCAGCACACTTGTCATGGATAAATATAATCATCAACGGCGCAGTGCACTTTTCATTCAACCTATGACTGGAATAGCGCGTTTTTGTTCAATGCCCTGTTATTTATTCCGGGTCCTGATAGATAGCCACCCCTCCGATACTTCACCACGGCTAATACCCCATGATCTCCAGAACTGAACGGAATTTTAACAGACCCGCCGCCTGTAATTCCGGATGGTCAAAGATCATGGTCGCAGTGTCACCCTCACCGGTAGAATCGATAAATTTTTCAGCGACAGTTCGTGCCGACCTCATGTCTGACAGGTCATCTTCTATGTACGCAAGACAGGATGGTCGTGGATCATCCTGTCGCCAGATTTCATCAAATCCAGCACCTGAGACATCTACTCCCAGAGTGTTCGCTACCGACTCGATCAAATCGGAGAACGACACTTCATCTACAGATGGTACCTCGCTTTTTAACACGACAAGTGCACCGAGCTGCGGCCGTAGCTTTTTCAGGCCATCGACCCAGTCGGACATCGACAGACAATCAAATATACGTGCATGGCATTCGACCAGAAACTGAAAATCAGCATGCACATCATCCAGCCAGTTTTCACAATCGACCTTTTTATCGGTGCACCAGTAATCGGCAGGTACGATAACCGTATCAAACGCATTACTGTAGTAGGTCAATAACCAGTCTTCTTCACCCGTTTCTCCCGTCGGGATATCATCAGGGTAAAATGTACTGAACCAGTGCTCATGGTGCCAGCCATAAGCTCCCAGATGAATCGATTTCTTCAAATAACCTCCCTTCCCGACTACCGGTAAATTTGAGTTGGCGAATTTAACCACATAGCGTATTCTTCGCACCTTGGAAATTACCCATAACTATGATGAAAAATCAAAGTTACATTGCATGTTAATAGATTATCTAGCTATCTTTGCAGGTTTTATACTGCTCATCTGGAGTGCCGACCGTTTTATCGTCGGTGCGGCTGCCACAGCGCGTATTTTTGATGTGCCTCCACTCATCATCGGCCTGACCATCGTCGGGTTCGGCACCTCTGCGCCCGAGATGATGGTCGCCGGTTTCGCCGCCTATGATGGCAGCCCGGCGATGGCTATCGGTAACGCTCTGGGTTCCAATATTACTAACATCACGCTGGTGTTGGGTGCGGCGGCACTGATCACCCCCCTGGCAGTACACTCCCGTATTATCAAAAAGGAACTGCCCATCCTGTTGCTGGCCACTCTGGTGGCCCTGGCGTTAATGCGAGATATGACCCTCGATCGATTTGATGGTTTCATCCTGGCCAGCCTGCTGGTGCTATTGATGTGGTGGATAACCCGTCAGGCTATACGCACCAAGTCAAACGATGCCTTAACAGACGAGTACATCGCCGAGTTACCCGACAAGATGCCCACATCACATGCCATATTCTGGCTGATAGCCGGTCTGATATTTTTGACCGCCAGCTCAAAAATTCTGGTGTGGGGAGCCGTTAATGTAGCGGTAAGTCTGGGTATCAGCGAGCTGGTTATCGGCCTGACTGTAATCGCCATCGGTACCAGTCTACCGGAACTGGCCGCATCCATCGCCGGTGCGATCAAAAATGAACATGACATCGCCATCGGCAACGTTGTCGGCTCGAACTTATTTAATACCCTGGGTGTTCTGGCGATACCGGGCCTGGTCCATCCGGCACCACTGGTAGAAGGCGTACTTGAGAGGGACCTTCCCGTCGTCTTTGTCCTTACCCTGTTACTTTTCGTCATGGGATACGGTTTTCGAGGAGAGGGCAGAATAAATCGTCTGGAAGGCGGCTTGCTAATGAGCGCTTTCATTGCATACCAAATACTGCTATTTTTCACGGTAATCTAATTGGGTCACTGGTGAGGCTTTATGTCATCTTCAGATAAAAACGGCATCGCGGAGCATGATTTTCAAAAACTGGGTATAGCGGTCATCCAGACTGAACTGGCTGAGATCGATGCCCTGCAAACCCGCATCGATAACAATTTCACCCAGGCCTGCGAGCTATTATTGAACTGCAAGGGGCGTATCGTGGTTACCGGCATGGGCAAATCCGGGCACATCGGCGGTAAGATTGCGGCGACCCTGGCGAGCACGGGTAGCCCCGCCTTTTTTGTCCATCCCGGCGAAGCCAGTCACGGCGATCTGGGCATGATCACCAAAAACGATGTCGTCATCGCGCTATCCAATTCGGGTAATACTGCTGAAATCACCACTATTATCCCGATCCTGAAACGTTTCTCTGTGCCGTTGATCAGCATGACTGGAGATAAAGATTCAACGCTGGCCACGCAGGCCGAGATCAACCTGGATGTCAGTGTCAGCAAGGAAGCCTGCCCGCATGACCTGGCCCCAACGTCCAGTACTACCGTTTCTCTGGTCATGGGAGATGCGCTTGCCGTCGCCCTGCTGCAGGCGAAAGGTTTTACTGCTGAAGATTTTGCCCTGTCACACCCTGGTGGCAGCCTGGGTAAACGATTATTACTGCACGTTTCCGACATCATGCACACCGATGCGCGCATCCCCAGGGTTCTGGAATCAGCGACTGTCTCTGAAGCCCTGCTGGAGATGAGCAATAAAGGACTGGGAATGACAGCCATCGTCGATAAACAGGATAAAGTGCTGGGCATCTACACAGACGGTGATCTACGTCGATCACTGGATAATAACATCGACGTGCGCAGCGCAGCGATAAGTGATGTAATGACCCGGAACTGTCTGACGACATCGGCAGATGAACTGGCCGCCAGCATCGTAAAGATAATGGATGATAAAGGCATCAACGGACTGCTGGTGACCGATGACGACAACAAACTCACCGGTGCTTTTAATATGCACGATATATTGCGTGCGGGAATCATGTAGCAATCAGTATGCATGAGAGGTTTCTGCCTGCCAGCATTGATACTGAACAACGATAATTTAACGTACTAATCCTGTGCCTCGCGAAGCATGGGAACGAGATAAAACACATGCAGGATATCCTGGAAAAAGCAAAGAACATAGAACTTGTCATCTTCGATATCGATGGTGTCATGACCGACGGCAGCCTGTTTTTTGACAACCATGGCGGCGAATACAAAGCATTCAACTCGCTCGATGGACACGGCCTGCGGATGCTGCAGGAATGTGGTGTTAAAGTCGCCGTCATCACAGGGCGCAAATCAGAACTGGTGAAACACCGCATGCATGATCTCGGTGTGACATTACTGTACCAGGGATATCGTGATAAGACCCCGGCCTTCGCTGACCTGCTGGAAGAAGTCAGGCTGGACAAAGACCAGGTCACCTATGTCGGCGACGATGTGGTCGACCTGCCCATCATGACACAACTCGGTTTTGCTATCGCAGTACAAAATGCACATCCATTCGTCAAACAATATGCACACTGGGTAACCGACCGGAGCGGTGGTAAAGGTGCCGTACGTGATGTCTGTGAATTCATACTCGAAGCCAAAGGGCTGCTCGAAGACAAGCTTCATTCCTATGTTTACCTGCAGGAATAAACACGTAGAATAAGCCCCTTAATCCATCCAGAAAAACCGACTTTTATCTTATGAAGCGCATCATCAGGTTCAGTATTTTCCTGCTCCTCTCCATCATCGTATGGTGGTCGATCACTGAATATTCTGATGATGATTACCGTTTACAGCAGGCTTCCGGCACGCGATATATCGAAATTTTTATGGATGCGTTCGAACTAACCTCGATGGATGATGAGGGCAGACCCGATTACACACTCAATGGTAGCTATCTACAAAAATTCAATGATTCAGATGTTACCGAGATCAAAAAACCGGTCATCCATTTTTTACAACAGAAAGGGCAGTGGACCATCAGCGCTGATTTCGCTACCATCGATAATAATACTGACATCATCCAGTTAGAGACCAACGTCGTTATGGCGCAAAAAAATACTGAACCCGCCATCACTTTTCGTACTCAGAACCTGCAAATAGACACAAAAGCACAGATAGCCCGGACTGATGCACCGGTAGAAATCACCCAGGGTATTTCCAGAATAAAATCAATCGGCATGACTTTTGATAATATGTCACAGCAACTGGTACTGTCCGCCGATGTGAATGGATACTTCCTGGCAGATGAGCGTGGCCAATAAAGATGTTTATCAGAAACCACAGACAAAAAATCAGGCTAACAGCATCCCCTGTCCAGTCCCTGATTGTCGGTATCATATTGTTAGCTTCGAGCCCGATCACACGGGCCGCCGAAACGACTGAGAAAATATTCATCGAAGCCGACCACATGCAGATGAACATCGAAACCGGAAAAAGTATCTATACTGGCAATGTAAAGATATCACAGGGTGAAATGGTCTTAACGGGCGACAGGGTCACGCTGGAGCAAAAAGACGAAGAACTGGAACGCCTGCTCGTTATCGGTAAGCCTGCCCGATATAATCACCTCTCGGAAAAAGGTGAACCCATCGAAGCAGAAAGTGAACACATGGTCTACACCACCAGCAACCATACCCTGATAATGACGATAAATGCACATCTGAAGCAACCTGATAACAGGCTGAGCAGTCAGAAGATCATCTATGATACAGAAAAGCATCTCGTCATGGCCGGTGGCAGCGGGAACCCTTCAGGCACACAGAAAAATCATCGCGTCAACATCGTACTCACCCCCAAAGAAGCTGGATCGGAAAAATAAGCCCCCATGTCGACACTCCGCGCCAGCAACCTGGTCAAAATTTATAAATCACGCACCGTGGTTGATGATGCCTCCTTCGATGTAAACAGTGGTGAAGTCGTCGGTCTGCTGGGACCGAACGGTGCAGGGAAAACCACCAGTTTTTATATGGTTGTCGGGCTGGTGCAGGCCGATGGAGGTAGCATACAGCTGGATGAGAATGACATCACCCACCAGCCGATGCACACCCGGGCGCGGCTCGGCATCGGTTATCTCCCGCAGGAAGCCTCAATTTTTAGAAAATTGAGTGTCGAAGACAATATTCTGGCAATCCTGGAGACAAAAAAAGAGCTCAATAAACAACAGCGCCAGGAAAAACTGAATGCACTGATCGATGACCTGCAAATCGACCATATCCGCAAAAATATCGGTTTAAGCCTGTCAGGGGGTGAACGTCGGCGTGTCGAGATCGCCCGGGCCCTCGCCTCACAACCGGCATTCGTACTGCTCGACGAGCCATTTGCCGGTGTTGACCCGATATCTGTCATAGATATTCAAAAAATCGTCAAACACTTGACCGACCGCAATATAGGGATCCTGATTACCGATCACAATGTGCGCGAGACACTGGGAATTTGTGATAGAGCCTATATCCTCAATGGAGGTAAAATCATCGCTCAAGGACAGCCCGACGAAATTCTTTCTAACGAAGAAGTGCGAGAAGTCTATCTTGGCCGTGATTTTCGTCTATAAATAGGGATAACAAAACCAATATTTGATGTAACGGAGAAATAAACGATATAACTAGCCCCAGGCGTCGCCCCCACTCAAACGTGAATATAACCCACCATTCATCGGCGAAACGCTGCTAAACGGATAGTTTATCTTTAGAATAGATACACCATGAAGCCTTCACTTCAGTTAAAACTAGGTCAACACCTGACAATGACCCCGCAGCTACAGCAAGCCATACGCCTGCTGCAACTGTCTACACTCGAACTACAGACCGAGGTGCAACAGGCACTGGAAGAAAACCCTATGCTGGAGCAGGATGAAGAGAACATCGATTCCAGCACGGCGGATGAAAAACGTGATGCGACGCAGACCGAAGCGAGTGATGCCAGTAAGGAAGCCAGTGCAGAAAATGAAGACCCGCACCTCGATATGGAGAAAAATCAGGAGATGCCCGATGAGCTGGCGGTAGACTCTAACTGGGAAGACACCTACGACATCACCACTGCAATGGCCCCCAGCAGCCAGGCAAGCAGCGATTCCGGAAATGATTTTCTCGAGAATCAGAGTATCGA
>DROB01000102.1 GCA_011321985.1 Gammaproteobacteria bacterium
GCATACCACCGACGCTTTAATGGAAAACCTTTCACGTCGAGCACGGTCAATCTATTCACATCACGTTCCAGTTGCACGCTATGCAATGACAGGACAGCTATCCCCAGGCCAGCCATAACAGCCTGCTTAAGTGCTTCACTACTACCTAATTCCATATAGGGTTCAATCTTAACCCCATGTTCCTGTAGTAACTGATCAAACACAAAGCGTGTTCCAGAACCACTTTCACGGATCAAGAATCGCTGGCTGGCTAATTCTTCAATGGTTATATTTTTCTTACCAGCCAGTGGGTGATCGTTATAAGCGACGATACCAAGAATATTATTGAGGAAGGGGTAGGACTCCAGATTTTCATCTTTCGGTATCTGACCCATCACCACGAAATCATCATCATTGTTCATCAGGCGTTTGGTTTTATGAGGACAAGAGAAAACACTACAGGCTCAAAATGTCCGACAACAATTCGGATGAAAAAAACACATAACAAGTAAATTAATGGCGCAAAAAAACGTGTCACGTTATTAAAAATCGTTAGATGCCAGTTAATAATAAATCAATAGCGCCCAAAATTTCGTATCTATAATGTTCTAATGTAGTTACTTTCTTCTTTAAAATAGAGCATGGTACAGATGTCATCTGATGTGTTAGTAGTACAAATGTTTTTTCATCAATTTCAATAACAGGGCATAATTTCTTTGCGTTTATGTTGTTCAATGCTTTTTGTGTTGATAGTGGGATTACTACTCTCGAATTTAAGTCACTTAATAAATCACTTTGTACATCAATGAAGTATGGGTATGCTTTTTTTGAGTTTTTATTTTCATTTTTATAAAGGGTGAACTGCTCCATTATAAGTCCCTGTAAGAGTCCGAAAATAGGCCATTATTTTCAGCAAGGTCATTTAAAGATGCTATAGCTTTTTTATTTTCTTTCAACCATTTTTCTCGGGTTGATAGCCTAACTTTATCCTCTAGAGCTGATTCTAGAGTAGCTGAAAGGTTAATTTTCAAATTTCTGGCTTTTAATAATAAGTCGCTGTTAATACTAAGATTTGTTGGTTTTTTTGGAGCCTTGTCGTTATATATTTTATGCATGTCGACAACCTTGGTTTATATGCGTATAGTGTATGCGTATATTAAGTGTAGCATAAGCATCTAAAAATATATAACGTGACACGGGGTCTCGTTAATTAAACCGTTAATGTCAATGTCTCCTATGTGTGAAAGCAGAAATTCTTGTCCAAACGGGTAAGTACCCATTTATTATTTTTGGGTCTGTCCTGGATAACAGCCCACCGTTCTACTCCGACTACAGCTTGAGTAGAACGGTAAGTGTTTTTATGCAGGAGAAATTATTTGGCAACAAGTGGTTTGATCTTCAGCTCGTCTCTGGATGCAGGGATAAAACCATAACTGACATAGATGTTCTGTGCATCATCCGTGCCCAGGTATTTGAGAAAACGTTTTGCATTTTTCATGTTTCGTGCCTTTGACATAGGGCCGATAGCGTATCCGACCTTGTCCTGCTTGTTAAGGGGAGCGGGAATTTCGACCCCTTCGAGTGGGCGGCCCTGACGCTTTGCATAGGCAACTTCTGTCGTCCATACGATGCCTGTGTCGGCTTCCCCATGCTCGATTCTATAGGGCGTTTCTCTATGGTGGCGCGAAGTGAACCAGGTTCTGCCTTTTATGGCCCAGCAACTTTTACACTTGGCTCCAGCAGTCACTTTTTCGTACAGGCCCAGATCTTTCAACATGGCACTACCGTAAAATTTGAAGATACCTTCGGTCAGGGGATTAGGATGAGATTGCACGATATCATCTCTGGCAAGATCTTTGGGGCCTTTGATGCCTTTGGGATTGCCTTTGGCGACCATGAGTTCAAGCTTGTTGTGAACGTAGATAATATGCTCATCCATCAGACCTTTTGCTTTTAATTTTTTCAGGTGATTGATATTGACGCTGGCAAACAGGTCAGGATTCATCGATGTTTTCTCACCGTTGATTTCGCCCTGTTTTAGTAGCTGCTTTTTAAATATCTGACCGGGTGGTATCGTTTCGACGTAGATGGATTTGATGTCAGGGTTCTTTGCCTGAAAATCATTGATTAGATCTTCCATAACCATAAACTGGTTGCCTGCCAGGTACATGACCAGGTCAGCATTATAAGAGTCCCCGATCTTGCCGTAATCTATTTTTCCGTTGGTATGAAAGGTGCGGTAGTCATGGCCCTGGCCTGCTTTATCTTTAGCCGAGCTGGCAGTGGGGAGCAATAAACTCGTTGCCATGATGGTGCTTATAAGCAGTGATTTAACGTTCATAGTTGGTCTCATCTTTGGTTAATATAGGTTTGCAAGCATGCGTAGTGCAGGTTTCTTTGGCAATAAGTTTGATTACTAGACCGGGCCTAGGGTTTTTACTAGGTTATTCTAAAATATTAGATAAAACAGTGAGTTGGACAAGCTCGGTGGAGGATTTAGATCGGGTTTTATGTAGGAGGTTAGCGCGATGCAGTTCGATTGTTTTTATGCTGATATCCAGTGTTCTCGCCATGGCCTTGCTTGATTCGCCCTGTACCAGAAGATTCAGCACGTCATACTCGCGGGGGGATATTTTATCGAAACGGGCTTTGATATCACTGTATCGTTCGCTGGAGAGTTTTTCTTTTTCCAGTATCAGTGTTTCATTGCCGACCCACTGCGAGATGAGATTCAAGATTCTGATGCTGAGCTCAGATGATAAACCATTTTTATCGTAGCCATTTTCCTGGTGATATTGATGGGTTGTGGCAAATTCAAACAGACAGTGCGGTTCACCGGCAACATAGATAGGGCAGGCGATATACCGGTACCAGTGTGAGTCATTCTCATCGGTGAATATCTGATTATGTTGTATCGCCTTATGCGATAGCGATGTAGAGAGGGGTGTCGATAATGATGTATTGGCCGGGCTGCTGGCGCAGGCTCTGAATTGATCATCCTGAAAACTTGAGAGAAGAGCGAATTCGGTTCCCAGGTGCTGGCGTACCAGATCGACGATCGAATGTAACCTCTGTTGCCGGTCAAGATCGTTACGCAGAAAAATACTGTATAAGGTCTGCAACGTCTCGCTACCTTCGTTCAGAGTCTGTTCCGACTTGATGTGAGAGGCGATCTCCTGCTGCAGTGCCTGATTGCTCTGATGTAATTCTTCGGTGCGTAGTTTCACGATCTCTTCGAGCTGTGCCTGATGGTCATGTAATGCCTGTTGTGCTGTCTGGAGTTTATGGTTTGTCCGGTACAGGCGAAAAAGCGCCAGTAAACTGATGATGAAGAGGGTGGTGATGGCGAGGATCCATTGCCGGTAAGCGAGCCAGAATTTTGATAGATCCAGTTCGGCGGGGAGATAGGGTTCTATCTGTAGATAACGAAAGACCTCATGTATCGGTGTGTAATCCAGAGGGATGGTCCAGCCTGCGCCCGCGGATTTGAGTGCGGCATCATCATCCGGTCGCATCTCAAACAGAGCGATGGCAACCTGTTTTGCCAGTGCTCCGTCAGTATCGGGTAATTTGGCCAAAGGCCATTCGGGGTAAAGTTTAACGCTGTGTAAAAAAGGGAAGTCTTTTGTCTCTTTCTGCGCGATGATGTGTAGTTGTGAGAGTTTTAGTTTTCCCTGGACCGCCATTTTTTCCAGCGTGCCGCTGCGCACTGTGCCAGCATCAGCTTTACCTGACAGCACGGCACTGACCACGTCGGCATGTGGAAAACCTAACCACTGCAGAGTCAGGTCTTTATATACATCGACGTTATGCTCCAGTAAGGCCTTCTGTGCTAATTGAAATCCGCCGAATGCCTGTTTGCTGACGGCGGCGAGGGTGTGACCGCTAAAATCTTCAAGTGTGGTTATATCACTGTCGCTGCGGGTGAAGATAACCGAGCTGAACTGAGTAAGGATCTGATCATGGAACCGGGCAATAAAAGTGGCGATGCGGGTAGCACCAAACGCTACTTCCATACGAACATAATGACCGGGATTAGTAAGGATAAAATCCAGTTTGCCTTTGTTGATCTCGTGTTCGAATGCTATATGGGTCAACGGGATAATCTGAAACCGGTATCCCGGAATATGTCTGGACAGGTAATCGGCAGTGGGTTGCCAGCGTTCTATCGCCTGTTGCTTTCCGTTATACGCTAAAACGCCAATGACTACATCGACCGTGTCGCCGATGGCCCGGTCATCAGCACGGGCGCTGGTTATCATGACGAATACAGAAAATATAAGGACCCCTGTTTTTTTGACCAGACTCATTGGATAAGTATAACGACCTGGCCCGGATATTTCACAGGAATGTAGCTTGAATGGAATAAAAGGATACGCATGGTTCAATGTCGTCAGCCACGGGGCACGGATGCAGAACCGCGTGGTCGCAGGTATTTTTCTACGCAATATCCCCGTCTTTGTCGGTCGTATTTACAGCATGATCTGAAGCATGCGTGTCCTTTTATCCGTGCTGCCAGTAAAAACAGAGTGACATGCACACGACAATTCTTGTTTGAAATCTGACACATTCGGGGAGAATGCTCAGGATTTGTTCACCTTATCCGTCGCTGATGTATTAACCGGCGGTAGCCACCACTGATCGATAAAACTCCCGTGTGATGGGGTTTGTCGGCTGTAAATATCCCGTTACCTGATCCTTTTTAACTCGTGAGAGGAGAAATCAATATTCTGGCACGTGCCTTGCAGTAGATCCCATAAGAGCGGCTACATGCATTAGCCTTGCAGGTTTGACGGGATTTTTTCTCGTGATTTTATTTTCTTTATCAACCATCGTGCTTCTGATGCCTGATGGATCGGAGGAGATAATATTGCAGGCTGAAATGCATCATCCGCTAAAGGGTTCTCTACACGATAGAGAAAGTTTTTTAAAAATTAATCTAAGAGATGATGAAAAATGTATTACAAAAAAGTTGAAAAGAAAGAAGAATTACTGGTAGAAGTCAGTGCCTGGGTATTAGTCTTTGGGATCATCTACCTGTCAGCAACCGTTATTTTTTAACTCACAGCAACCTACCGATAAGACAATGACTAAACACGTAGATTTTCGAGCGACCACCAGCGCGGTGCTGAAAGATTTTAACCATGGATATACTGACATGGTTATCAATCTTCTGGAAAAGCGGAATACTGTGATGACGGCACCAGACAGTGAAGAACTGGGTGTCTACGCAGATTTTAATCATGGTTATGGCCTGTTGGTCATGGCTGATGATAGTGTGGATAAAGAGCCCCTCGTCATAACCACTGAATTCCTGGTGCCTTCAAATGATCTGGCGGCTTCGTTCATGGTGTTGTGGCGCAGGTGGTGTGATAAAAGAGGTATCAGATCCAGTGACGGTTTGCTGTTATTGATGGATAAGGTCATCGCCGATATGAGAAAGAATATCGCCAGGGGATATAAACACTCAAAAAGTAATCTATCGATAGGCCTGATGGGAGCCGTGCTGGACAAACATCCGGGGGTCGTTGATTCCATGCGGTGGTCTGTGGATAACGGTTTTGCCCCCTGTCTGGTCATCGCCAGAGATGATGATTCGACACAGTGTGGTGTCTGTTATGGAGGTAAGTATAAGTAGATGTAGCCGCGTGGCACTAGCAGGAATCGTCGGGTACCTCACTGCCTTTTTTCAATAGTACATAAACCGCCCCTGTACCTCCATCTTTCGGCTGTGCAGAGTGAAAAGCCAGGACATTATCAGTGGCACGCAACCAGCGATTGAGCATCGGCTTGATAACCGGTTTATCCTTCGAGCGAAAGCCTTTGCCATGTACGATGATCACATGGCGTACATCAGCAACGTTACATTCACCAAGAAATTCAGCTAATGTCCTCCGGGCTTCAGCTACGGTCAAACCATGTAGATCCAGAGTCTGTCCGACTGGGTGTTTGCCCTGACGTAATTTTTTTAACACACTGTGCTGTAAACCACTGCGAGAGAAATTCAGTATATCGGGACATTCTTCAAAGATTTCAGTATCTGAAAAAACATCATCGATGACCGGGTAGGAGCCAGACTCAGGTGTCTGTAGCGGTGTTCTATTCGGTTTTTTCCGGATCTTTACTTTATTATCCGGCTTTAGCGGCGTAACCCCCGACATTTCTGCCAGGAATAATGATTCATCGTCATTTTTTGTTGAATCATTGCTCATCAAAGACCTCTCGATACGGTATAGTTACGTTTTAATTGTAACGTTAATAACCGTTTGTGCATATTCTAGTTTCTAATGATGATGGTTACCGGGCGCAGGGAATCTCCGTGCTGGTCGAGGCACTGGCTGCCGAACACGATATCTCTATTGTTGCGCCTGAGCGTAATTGCAGTGGTGCCAGTAATTCGTTGACACTGGAGCGTGGTCTGCGCGCCTGTCAGCTCGAAGATAATGTGTATTATGTCGATGGAACACCGACCGATTCGGTACATCTGGCGATTACCGGATTATTGGAGAAGGAGCCTGATATGGTCGTATCAGGAATTAATGCGGGTGCCAATATGGGTGATGACGTGCTGTATTCGGGCACGGTTGCGGCGGCGATGGAAGGACGGCATCTGGGGCTGCCGGCAATTGCGGTTTCGATGGACTCCTATACACCAGAACATTTTGGCACCGGTGCAAGAGCTGTCGTGCAGTTGCTTGGGGATCTCAGAAAAACAAACTTTCCCAGTAATACGATTTTAAACATTAATGTACCCGATATCCCCTGGTCACAGATCATGGGGTTCAAAGCGACACGGCTGGGCAATCGCCATCGTTCGGAAGGGGTGATTATTCAGGATGATCCACGCGGCGACCCGATGTACTGGGTCGGCCCACCTGGGAAAGCACAGGATGCCGGCGAAGGCACAGATTTCCATGCCGTCAGTGAGCACTATATTTCGATTACTCCTTTGCAGATTGATTTAACCCGGTATGATAGCCTTGCAGAACTAGACAGCTGGCTGGCGATACACGCTGATAAGTAGACAGTATTGATTGATGATAAGTAATGATATTCAAGGTATAGGCATGACTTCACAGCGCACCCGGGACCGGCTGGTCGAGCGGTTGCGTGAGAAGGGCATAAAAAACCAGCGTGTACTGGAAGTTATCCGTACCACGCCACGCCACATCTTCGTCGATGAAGCCATGGCACACCGTGCCTATGAAGATACCGCACTGCCGATAGGGCACGGTCAGACTATCTCTCAGCCTTATATGGTCGCCCGTATGACCGAAGTATTACTCGAGGCGGGAACCCCCGATGTGGTGCTGGAAGTAGGTACTGGCTCCGGGTATCAATCGGCTATCCTGTCTCGTCTGGTGCCCAAAGTGTATACCGTAGAACGCATCAGCGCCTTATTACAAAAAGCCCGGGATGCGCATCGTAAGATGGGGTTGCTCAATGTCTACTCCAAACACAGTGATGGTTCATGGGGCTGGGAACCGAAAGCCCCTTATCAGGCGATCATGGTGACAGCGGCACCTGAATCGGTGCCACCTAGTCTACTTGAGCAGTTAGCCGTGGGGGGGCGCATGGTTATCCCGGTCGGATCGATGGGCGGGGTACAGAAATTAAAACTGTTCACTCGGACCGTCGAAGGTATAGATGAAGCTACTCTTGAGCTCGCCAGATTTGTTCCTCTGCTGGATGGAGCGGTGCGTTAATGTTGTTTTCTGGTATGTATAACAAGGTGATGACCTGGGCCGGACACCCGCATGCCGAGCGTTACCTGATCGGTGTGAGTGCCTTCGAGTCGATTTTCTTTCCGGTGCCTACCGCATTGATGGTAGCGCCGATGGCAGTAGCCCGGCCTGAGCGTGCCATCCGCATTGCACTGATAGCAACCATCATGTCTGTGCTCGGAGCAATGGTCGGTTATTATCTCGGTTATTTTGTGATCGATATGATCGAGCCCCTGTTGAAAGATATCGGTTACTGGAACAAGTACATGACCGCACAACGCTGGTTTGCTGAGTGGGGTTTCTGGGCGGTTATCATCGCCGGATTTTCACCCATCCCCTTTAAATTATTTACCCTTTCGGCGGGGGCCCTGTCGATGGCTTTCCTGCCTTTTGTACTGGCGGCGGTCGTCGGTCGGTCTGCGCACTTTTTTCTGGTGGCGCTGTCGATGGCATGGGCCGGGCCAAAACTGGAACCACTGGTAAAAAAGTACATCGAATGGCTGGGCTGGTTGACGGTATTACTGGTTGCAGTGATCATCTACCTCCAGTAGCTGACTGCTTTTCTGAGATGATGGTACGTCGACTGCATTATTTTCCGTTAGTATTCGCGCAGGCTATCCTCGTGCTGTTGTTCTTATCCGCCTGTTCGGGTAACGGTACAAAATGGAACCCGAATGATTACACGGTTAAATCAGGTGATACCATCTATTCCATCGCCTGGCGTTATGAGGTAGATCCTGAACAATTCGCTGCCTGGAACGGGGTGAATTCTTCCTATTTTATTAAACCCGGGCAACGCCTGCATACCCGTAAACCCGCTAATTTTGATACCACCAGGAAAGCGGGTAGAGAGCGGGTGAGTGAATCCGTGGGTGGCAGGGTGACATCAGGCAGTATCGCCTACGTGCCACAAGTTGTTGCGAAACCGGTTCCGGTTGCCACCCATCATCATCCTGATAAAAAATGGGTGAAAGCGGGAAAAGGTGACAGTCTATACGGTTTGTCAAAACGATATGGTGTCAGTGTAAAAGAGCTGGCTCGGCTCAATCAGCTCAAAAAGCCGTATATCATCCAGCCAGGACAAACCATTTATCTGAAACCACTAAAACCACCGACACAAACTGTACGCGTGGTAACACCGCCCCCGGCGGGTAACCGTACTGCCCGTAAACAGGTAACGAAAAATACGGGGAAACCACAGCGAGCAGGAACGAAAAAATTTAGCTGGCCGAAAACGATCAAATGGCGAAGACCGGCAAAAGGCAAGCTGGTGAAAAAATTTAGCCGCCAGCGGAACGATGCCAAGGGCATCGATATCGCCGGAAAACCGGGTGACAGTATTATTGCTTCGGCTGCGGGCAAGGTGGTTTACAGTGGTGATGGTCTGATCAGTTACGGAAAGTTGATCATCATCAAACATAACAGGACTTATCTCAGTGCTTATGCTTACAACCGGAAGTTATTGGTGAAAGAAGGCGACATCGTAAGCGCTGGGCAGAAAATAGCTGAGATGGGTCGCAAGGATAAGTCGAGCACACGGCTGCATTTTGAGATAAGAAAAAATGGTAAACCGGTTGATCCTCTAAAATATTTGCCCTGGTGAGTGTGATTAGATGAACAGGGCAGGATTTTTGCTGTCATCCTGTTGCCTGAACATCGCTGTGAATACGCCATGGATCAAGTCTTGTTTATTCAAATGACTTCAGGTCAATCATCTGAAATTTACCTCAAATTTAATACTATACAGGTGCCGGGCCTAACCACAATGGAATATTAGCCCTTGTGTTATAAAAATAAAAAAACACAATATCATGTGGTTTGGCGGCTAAACATAAATTAAATTCTAGTTTTTTTTAATAAATGCTTGCTTATTAAATAGAAATGATGATATAAGATTTTCTAACGTAAGGGCTGACGTTAGAAGAACCTTGTAAGTGCATGGAATTTAAGGGCTATTGATTGTTCCGACTTACAAACTAAATGCGTATAAAAAAATAACTATAAAACACATTTTGGGGTGGGTACAATCATGAGAGAAGCGATCGCTGATTCTACAGAAGATCTGGATACGGGTGTCTTAATGATGCAGGACGTTGAGCAGGATGACGAAGATAACGTATCGGTTAAAAAGAAAAAAACTAAGGCAACAAAAACTAAAACGGCAAGCAAAGCAAAATCAGCCGTAAGCAAAAGGGTTGCTGCGAGTGATGTTGATCCTGATGCAAAGGTCAATCGAAAAGAATTAGATGCAACCCGGCTGTACCTCCGGGAAATAGAGGGTTCTCCTCTGTTGACTGCGGAGGAAGAAGTTTTTTATTCTCGCAAAGCACTGAAAGGTGACATGGATTCTCGCAAGAAGATGATCGAATGCAATCTTCGTCTTGTCGTGAAGATAGCCCGTCGTTATATGAACCGTGGGCTTGCACTGCTTGATCTTATCGAAGAAGGTAATCTGGGCCTGATACGTGCTGTCGAAAAATTTGATCCTGAAAAAGGCTTCCGCTTTTCGACATATGCCACCTGGTGGATTCGCCAGACTATCGAACGCGCTCTGATGAATCAGACGCGAACCATCCGTTTACCTATCCATGTGATCAAAGAATTAAATGTCTACCTGCGTGCAGCTCGTGAGCTGGAGCAGACCATGGACACCGAGCCTACCGCCGATGATATAGCGAAGATGCTGAATAAGCCGGTCGCCAATGTCGAGAAGATGTTAGGTCTGCGTGATCGAGTCACTTCCGTCGATGTGCCAGTCGGTAAAGAAAATGATCGTCCATTACTGGAAATCGTCGCTGATGAACGTGTTCCTGCCCCTCCTGAAATGCTGCAGAATGATGATGTCATGGCAAATCTGGGTGTCTGGCTGGGCCAGCTTGATACCAAACAGCGTGAAGTGCTGGTTCGCCGTTTCGGTTTGAATAACCACGAACGTACCACTCTGGAAGATGTGGGTAAAGAACTGGGTGTCACACGCGAACGTGTTCGCCAGATCCAGATGGATGCCCTCAAGCAACTACGCAAGATCCTTGAAAACCAGGGGTTTAGTGAAGAATTACTGTTCCAGGATTAATTATATGTAACATCATATTTCCTCCGTGTTTGGGTGTTGTTTAAAAAAGCCCTGAAAGTAACACCATTAAGCAGATACAAAATGTATCTGCTTTTTTATGTCCATGGATGGACGGTATGTCGCAAGGAGCCAGGGAGGGCGGTGCGACGATGCCATGGATGGACGGTATGTCGCAAGGACGGCTACCGGCCATAAGCGGACTTACAGCTAAAAGCTGTTTTTTTGCCGCGAAGGACGCGAAAAGCGCAAAGAAAAGCATTTATTTTTTGTAGGTACAGGACATAGCCCGACAAACCCTGTTGGTTCCACCGACGCAACGTTGAGCTATGTCCAACCTGCAAAAAACAAACTTTTTTTAACGTTTTTCTTTGCGCTTTTCGCGTCCTTCGCGGCAAAATATTTTTAAAACCCTTATGTCCACTTTGCATCGGAAACAGCTTTTCAGTTTCTTACGCCAGGCATTAATTCAAGTATCGAACTGATACAGATCATGAATAGACTCAGGTCTGCAGGATAAGTCCGGCGACAACATCACGGCCTTCACTCATCAGGATATTGTAAGTTCGACAGGCCGCTCGTGTATCCATAAAATCGATACCGATACCTCGTTTGATGATATCGGAGTAGGTTTCAGCTGCCGGGAATATTAATTTTTCTCCGGTACCGATGATGATCAATTCAGGGCTGAAATGTAACAGTCGTTCGATATGCCCCGTCTGTATCGATTCGATGGTCTCAACATGCCAGTCTTCATCCAGCTTTTCACGGGTAATGATCAGGCTGCTGGCAAATACTTTGCCATTGATCGACACGCTATCATCGGTATAAGCGGTAATGACATAACC
>DROB01000103.1 GCA_011321985.1 Gammaproteobacteria bacterium
CTTTGCGGCATAATCAAGGTCATAAACAGGGTAGGCGAAGCGGGTACGTACCACGTTGGCTCCCAGGTAATCACTCTCCTCAAAGAATTTCAGCTTATCAACCAGGTCTCGCACACAACGGTTCGCGATTTCCTCGTCACTCATCTGCCAGATTTCATCATGGAAGGTACAAAAGCATTCAAGTACCAGCGAAGTATGATCACCATCCGGAACCATGGCTGGACTCCAGTTCTTGGGTTCATGAAGGCGCCCAAAAAGGATGTCGGAGTCCTGAATATACAACCAGGTATCAGGTGATACCTGCTTTTTGCTCAGTTTGACATTCACTGTGATCAAATCACGGAACTCTAGGCTGTCCGCTGCAAGTGACACTTCCTCGGTACATTCCGGTTTCAGTATTTTTGCCAGGTAGCCAAGTGGTATGGTTGAAACAACAGCATTTCCGCGAATGCTCCGTTCCTGTCCATTGCTGTTAAAGAAGACCTCAAAATCATCTGGCCCATGATATTTTATCGAGCGCACAGCAGAGCCGAGCAACACATCGCTTCCACTGGACCTGATGTCTTCGGCCAGTCGCTCCGGGATACGCATATATCCATCGCGTGGATACATAAACTCATCGATCAAACTGGTAACCTTGTTGTTACTTCCAACCAGGGCATCTCTTACCGTCGTCCAGATTGACAGGCCTTTGCTTCGTTGGGATACCCAGTCTGCAGAGAGTTCTTCACAGGGTCTTCCCCATACTTTTTCGGAATAGCGACGGAAAAACATATCGTACAACTTGTTGCCAAATTGTGAGACATAGGCCTGCTTCATAGTAATAATCGGCTTATCGCTCACGGACTGCTGTATCGCTGCCCAGAGAAACCCCAGGCCGGCATGAAGGATGGTCAACGGACCTGTATTTTTGAATATATCCGAGAATTTAATCGGGTAAAAAAAGTATTTTCTATCATAATAAATCCGGCTGATCCTGTTCACCATGACTATTTCACCTGCCATCAGATGTCTGAACCAGTTATTCAAGTCCTCATTCTTGGAAAACCAGCGGTGACCACCAAGATCAAACTTGTAACCATCTTCTTCCAGAGTTCTGCATAAGCCGCCCACAAAGTTATTTTTTTCAAGTACTGTAACCTTGCCACCTTTAGTGCTGATCTCATGTCCTGTCGCCAGACCTGCAGGACCCGCACCCAGGATAATGACATGCTCAGGTTTTTTACTCACACGAATGCCCGCCCCTGGAAAATGCAACAACGTTATATAGCCAGCTGAATATCAGGCAAATGATATAGGTAATAAAAAAGAGTTGAACGCCACCCACGATGCTGCCCCAAAAGCTGACGGTGTAACCTGGCAGATAGTTCGACAACAGCATCGCATTCATACTTTCATCTGCAGTGCCTCTGATAACCAACCAGTTTGTGGTGATAACCAGGCCGATGGAAACGACTCCCCCAAGAGCCAGCCCCAGATGCTTGCCGCTCATTCTCAGAGTGGTTTGCATCAGATCACCTCCAACCCTGTTACGCTCTATACAGCGACGGACCTGTGACTCAATGCTGCGGGCATACACCCGGTAGAACATCCCGCCAAGGAAAGCACCAATCACTGCACCCCAGAATAATCCGATCCATGCACCGGACAGACTTACCTTGTATCCAGGCAGAAAAATGCCCAGCAAATTCAGGTAATGCCCTGGTTCCGGTAACCCCCGGAAAAGTGAAAGGTAGGTAATCAGGAACAGTGACAATCCACCAATCACACCTGAAACAGTTGCCATCAACAGGGTGTTCAGCCTGACCACCGAATACAGCAGTTGCCGGTTTATTTTAATATCATCACCCTGCAGGGTATTAGTCTCGTTATTTTCTGACATGTATAAATACCGTTATTCAATCGGCCATCAGTTTCCACCACGCTGCACGAACAACCACCGCGGTAATAAACAGGTAATGGGTTAAATTCCAGAGCATCGCCAGCACAAAACCAAAGGCCGCACCGATTACCCAGAGATAGGCGGCACCAATTACCGCACCTGACCAGGTTACCGTGTAATCCTGCAGATAGATGCCAATCAGAGCAAGGTTAGGCCCCACCTCAACACCTGGAGGCGCCCCCTTGATAATCAGCATTGCTGTTGCGGCAAATATCATAAGCGCCCACACCGTACC
>DROB01000104.1 GCA_011321985.1 Gammaproteobacteria bacterium
CTGATAAGCTTTTTTCTTGACCTGATTAACCACATCATCCAGTGCTTTATAACCCCTGTCAGCACGATCCTGTATCTGTAATTTGAAACCGCCTGTGGTGCCGAGGCCGCGCACTGGTGGTGGCGGAAATATGGCGATGAATGCTTCCTGTATCTTATTATATTTTTGCTGTAATCGACCGGCTATGGCATTGGCGCTCAGCTCTGGAGTCTGCCGTTTGTCGAAGTCTTCCAGAGTGACAAAAACGATACCGGCACTGGCCGAATTAACAAACCCATTTACCGATAAGCCGGGGAACTGTACGGCACTGACGACCCCTTTTTCTTCCAGTGCTGCATCGGCAATCTTGCGCATCACTTCTTCACTGCGTTCCAGTGTTGCGCCGGTGGGTAGCTGGGCAAAACTGATCAGATATTGTTTGTCCTGTGCCGGGATATAACCTGGCGGTACCAGTTTGAAACTATATGTGGTGGCACCGATGAGGGCTGCAAATATCACCATCATTATCAATTTACGTGAGGAAAATATACGGACCCCTTCGAGATAACTGCGTTGACTCTTATCGAATATTTTGTTGAACAGAGCAAAAAACCAGCCGAAGAAAAATTGTATGATCCGGGATAGTTTGTCCTTTGGTGTATCAGGCGTATGTAACAGCAGTGCGCATAAGGCGGGACTCAATGTCAGTGAGTTCAGTGTCGAGATGAATGTTGCGATAACGATCGTCAATGCGAACTGCTTGTAGAATAAACCGGAGAGGCCACTGATAAAAGCGATCGGTATAAAGACACCTGCTATCACCAGAGAAGTTGCAATAATCGGGTTGGTGACTTCTTTCATCGCCTGCACGGTGGCATCACGAGGGGTCTTGCCGTGGCGGATGTTTCGCTCGACATTCTCGACCACGACGATAGCATCGTCGACCACGATACCCACGGCGAGTATTAGTCCGAAAAGGGATAGTACGTTTATGGAGAACCCGAGAAGATACATGAATGCAAAAGTACCTATGATGGAAACGGGTACAGCGAGTAACGGGATGATCGATGCACGCCAGGTCTGCAGAAAGACGATAACCACAAACACTACTAACGCGATGGCTTCCAGTAAGGTGATGACGACGGAATTGATCGAGCTGCGAACAAAGATAGTCGGGTCGTAAACGATGCTGTAGTCGATATCTTCAGGGAAGCTCTTTTTTAGCTCGACCATGGCTTCTCGCACATTATCAGAGATATTGAGGGCATTTGCTCCCGGTGCTGCAAAGATAGGGATGGCGATAGCCGGTTGGTTATTCAGTAAAGATCGCAGACCATAACTCTGGGCATCAAGTTCGATGCGTGCGATATCTCTTAATCTCGTGACGGTGCCATTCTCGCCTCGTTTGACCAGGATCTGCTCAAATTCTTCCACGCTCTGCAAGCGTCCCTGTACATTGACGGGAAGTTGTAATTCGATGTTATCACCGTAGGGTGGTCCACCGATTACACCGGCCGCGACCTGAATGTTTTGCCCACGGATGGCTTCGACAACTTCGCCAGGTGTCATATTGCGTTCGGCGATCTTGTCCGGGTCCAGCCAGATACGCATGGCATAATCACCGGAGCCAAATAATCTGACCTGGCCTATGCCTTCTATTTTTGCTAACTGGTCACGTACGTGCAAGGTGGCGTAGTTACGCAGATAGAGCATGTCATAGCGCTCATCGGGTGAACGTAGGTGGACTACCATGGTCAAGGCGGGTGAACTTTTGGTGACGGTAACACCGAGCTGTCGTGTCACATCGGGTAATCTGGGTAACGCCTGTGAAACACGATTTTGTACCAGCTGTTGTGATAGATCGGGATCGGAGCCGATAGCAAATGTAACGGTCATCGTCAGTCTGCCATCCGTTGACGCAAGCGAGTTCATGTAGAGCATGTTCTCTACGCCGTTGATCTGTTCTTCTAGAGGTGTGGCGACGGTCTCTGAGATAACAGAAGGGTTGGCACCAGGAAAAGATGCAGAGATGATGACCGAGGGTGGCGCGACTTCAGGATATTCAGAGATCGGCAACTGGAACATGGCGACCAGACCAAAGACGAAGAGTAACAATGAAATGACACTTGCCAATATGGGGCGATCAACAAAATGGCTTGAAAAACTCATAGACGTATCGCCTTGTCATGTAAGAGAGAGGAGGTCTGAAAAACCATAAGGGGCAGTCCTTTCGTGGAATCGTTTCTAAAGATCAGGTCTTTGTCGCTTTGGTATCAACCGTCTTTGCTATTTTAGGGTCGACCAGCATGTCTGGCTGGATTCGCATCAAGCCACGTACGATGACCCTGTCTCCATCGGAGAGACCGGAGCGTATGACCCTGTCTCCGCCGATACTCTTTCCAAGGTGTACTTCGCGATAAGTGGTTTTGTTCTTATCATTCACTACATAGACAAATTTTCGATTTTGATCGGTGCCGATGGCTCGTTCACTTATCAGGATAATTTTTTCTTCGATACTGCTGCCAAGTTTCAGGTGAGCATACATGCCGGGTAATAATTTTCCCTGCGGGTTATCGAAGATAGCACGAACCCGAATGGTACCTGATGCAGGATCTATCCTGTTATCGAATGCGTGAATCTTACCTCTGTATACGGTATCGTCGCTTTGTAGCTGAAGTTCGACCAGGCCTTCGGGTGCGTTTTTTTGTGTCGAAGAAACACCCTTCATGTAGTGTGAGTAAGTTTGTTCATCCACTTCGAAGTCAGCATAGATACTCGCGCTAGATACGATGGTGGTAAGCAATGGTGCATTCGGGCCAGCGGATACCAGATTACCTTCGGTCAGTTCTGCACGGCTGACACGTCCAGAAAAAGGTGCCCTGATGTAGGCGTAGCCTAAATTAATTCTGGCCTCGGACAATTTTGCCTCGGCACGTTTGACGGCAGAGCCAGTCACCAGCTTGGTGTTTTTTCGTTCATCGTATATCTGTTGAGAGATCAGTTTATCCCTGATCAGATCCTGTGCCCTGCGATATTCTTTATCAGCCAGAGAAAAATGATTTTGCGCGACGATCAGGTTGGCTTCCTCCTGCTCGACGATGGCTTTTAATGGGCGGGGGTCGATGATGTACAGGACATCACCCTTGTTGACGAACTGCCCATCTTTAAATTTTACTCGGGTGATAAGGCCCGTCGCCTGAGGTCGGATTTCCGCAAAATCGACAGCTGTTAGCCGTCCTGAAAATTCTGTCCACAGCCGTCTAGGCTGTTCTTTGATGATGACGATGTCGACGGGTAAGGCAGGAGGCAGCGTATCACTGGATGCAGGTGTGTCAGCAGCCGATGCATTTGGTATAAAACAGGTCATGCCCAGTGCGATGATCACTAGCAGGTTCAGGCCGGTTTTGTTCTTCATGCGTCTACTCCTGAAATCTATGTGGTATTTCTTCGTCTATCCTTTCTAAGGCTCTTGGGTCAGGCATGTTTCTGATGACGGGCAGCGGTCATTTGATCGACGTTCAGTCACTGTCCTATATCAAGGGTTTGAAACAGGCCGAGTTTTACCTC
>DROB01000105.1 GCA_011321985.1 Gammaproteobacteria bacterium
CGCCTAGGTTTTAACGATCTGTAACTGCGGTGTCTCGCGTTCGAAATCATGCTCATCTTTCTGTAATATCTCTTCTCCACAATCCCCCGCCAGCAGGTGCAGGCCTTGGCGATAATATTCCTGTGCAGCAGCGGGTTCTACCATATGCTCTTCCAGCAGACGAGCCAGTTTCAGATAATTTTCAGGCATAGGGTTAATGGCGATGCTGGCTTCCAGATAGTTCCTTGCTTTGCCCCATAAAGAACGAGAGGTACATATTTTTCCCAAAGCGAGCAGAAGGTAGGCATTTTGTTGATGATCATTCAACCAGTCTTCTACCATCTCAAGCTGTTTATTATCGATCATCACGTCCAGTTCAGAATAAAGAACGATGGTACTTTCTTCCCAGTTTTTATCCAGGTAGAGACGCAGTATATTTTCTGCCTCACCGGTGGCATCGGTATGGATAAGTTGTCTGGCATAATGTTCGACCACATCAGGCAGTGCTTTCAGATGAGAGGGAGTATCGTTCCAGAACTGAATCAAAGAGTCACTACCCGAATGTTCAAGTCTGGCGGTCCTGGCCAGGTTAGATAATTGACCATTACAGACGGCGATCTCAAAAGAGAGAAAACTTTCAGCAGACAATTTTCCGTGTTTCTTTAGAGAAGGGAGAATACCTTTTAGGTTATCCCAATCCTGCAGCTGTCGGTAGGTGTTAGCCAGTAGTGTTAGAACATAGGTGTGGTTTTCTGAAAGTTTATTTAGCTGTGATAGCGTCGCAAGTGCCTGCTCATTTTGATCGTGGGCAAGTTGCAGTTCGGCTTTGGTCAGCCCTATAGCGATATCGGCATCAGGTGCAGCCAGATGGGCCTTTCTCAGATATTCATCGCGGCGATCATGTGCGCCGAGTTGTTGCGCGGCCCGAGCGGCCGATAAATAGACCAGTAGAGGGTTCTCGCTGTATTGCACCTGTTGCAATAATACCTTTTCAGCCTGTTCGAAACGACCCTCCGCATATTCGATCAAGCCCTGAGATAAAGCCAGCCGAGCTTTTTCTATACGGCGTTTCTGGCGTTTACTGCCAACATAAATAAGGGTATTTATGATGAGTTGATAGATTTTTACAGCGGCGGAGATAATGAACAGGCCACTGAGTACAGCGGCGATAAAGACCACAAGATTGGTTTCAAAGGTGAAACCGGCAAAACCAAACTGGATGAAACCAAGATCGTTTTGTTTGTACATGTTAAAGCCGACAAAGGTCATTGCAGAGATCAGCAATACATATAACAGTCGGTTCATAATGGCCACCAGATCACATTCATATATAACGAGTATATAGATTATCCCATCTATGAAGAAAATTATAGTGACTTTAGGGGTACTGTTTGCTCAGGGCCAGGGTTGTGGCATCTATGGTGGCCCTGTAACAGAGAATTGAGTTTTACATAAGATCATAATTCTTTTTATAAACAGCCGGATAGAGCTGACAAGGTGGCTTCGTCAGTCGCATTTTTAGCAGCGATAATATTTTTAAAGCCGTGTTGTCGGGCCAGTGAGACAGACCGTGGTGATGGGACGATAAGTGGCGTATCGATCAAAAGGCTGGGGTCTGCCATCAACGTGATCAGGTTTTCCAGGCCTTCGCTGCTACTGGTGGTAACGGCATCCAGAGTGGTGATCTGTTGACGGGATAAAGGTGGATGAACCGGGAGCTGTCGGCGATAAGTCTCTACATAACGAACCTGAGCGTGACGTTTTATCAGTGTCTCCCCCAGAAGCGTGCGGCCACCATGGCCGCGGAAGATCAAGATCCGTTGGCCCTGTATCTGTGGCATCTGAAAAGCCCGGGTCTGCAGTAAAGACTCGGTGTCATGGCCGGGAGCTTCTATGTCAACATTGATATGTTGTTGTTCGAGTGCGAGTGAGGTCTTGCTGCCGATGGAGACCATGGTCAGATGTTCGGGTAAAACCGGAAAGTAGGTCTGACTCTGCTCGACGGCCGTAGGACTGATAAAGATGGCCATGGTGAAGGTGTGCAGTTGGTCACGAAGATGCATGAGTTGTTTGATCTCAAGCTCAGAAGGAGGGGTGATACGGATAACGGGATAGTGGATAACCTTGCCCCCTGCCTGTTCGATGAGGTGACGCAGGTGCCCTTCTCTGCCGAGGGGCCGGGTGATCAGGATGGTTTTATTTAACAGTGCGTTTGCCTGATTCATCAATATATAGGGCTATCTGCAATAGCACGAATGAATGGGTGACGGTATTATTCTACCAGTGTGGGTCTTTTTGCGTGTTATTTATTAGGGGACCTCAGGATGAACAGGAGATAAGCAGAGATTCCTCAGGCACTCACCTCTGTGCTTTCAATTTTTTACGGATGAAAGGCAGGTGTCGACGGCTGACCTCTAACAGGTCATCGATATCCTTGAAATTGATACAGGCATGCCCCTCCCGGTTTTTGGTGAGACCCTGCAACATCTGTTGTGCGATCAGTGCATTTCGGTGGATACGGATAAACTGGTCCAGGAATTCTTCTTCTAGAGTTTTCAGTGATTCTTCGATCAGATACTCCTGATCAACGGTACGTAGGGTGACGTATTTCTGGTCCGCCTTGAAATAGATGATCTCCTCGATCGGAATGAGTTCTAACGAACCCCGGCTTTTAACACAGATCTTTTTTCGAGCACCGCCGATTTCCTCATTACGTAACTGACTGAGCTGGGCTTTGTTCATCCGTTTAGCCGCATCTAATGCCGCTTCAAGACGGCTCTGTTTTATCGGCTTTAGCAGATAATCGATGGCGTGGGTTTCGAACGCATTCAGAGCATGATCACTGTAGGCGGTGGTAAAGATAATGGCAGGTGGTTTGTCCATGCGGTTGATATAACTGGCGGCTTCGATGCCATCCATCCCCGGCATACGGATATCCATCAACACCACATCCGGTAGGGCGGCCTGGGTTTTCCGGAGCGCATCTTCGCCGGTTTCGGCCTCACCGATGATCTGGTAACCATTGTTTGTTGACAGCATCTTGCGTAAGCGCTGTCGAGCCAGTTGTTCATCATCAACGATTAAAACATTCATAAATAACATCCATAAAGGATCAAGCCAAAGTAATCAACCCAGAGGGATTAATAGTGAAACGGTATAATTATCTTTGGTGTCATTTATAGTGAACTTGCCGGCACTTCCGTACGCAAGTTTCAGGCGTTGCCGGATGTTATCCTGCGCCATCTGGTTACCTTTCCTGAATCGTGAAGACTGATCTTCAGAGGAAAGTGGGTTGCTGATGGATAATTGAAGCCTGTTATCTATTTGTAGCGCAGAAATATGGATTTTTCCACCTTTTTCGATGGGTTCGATGCCATGATAGATGGCATTTTCTGCCAGAGGCTGGATACACAGTGAAGGGACTTCGGTCTGCAGTAAATCCTGATCGATTTCCCATGTGATCTGTAACCGGTCACCGAGCCGTAGTGATTCTATCGCCAGATAGCTTTTGGTCAATTCGATCTCATCGGCCAGGGTGTTCACGTTTTTTTCATCCAGGCTGGCACGGAACAGGTCGGAGAGGTCTTCGATGGCTTTTTCGGCCAGATCAGGTGAGATGGCGATCAGGCTTGCTATGGTATTCATGCTATTGAACAGAAAGTGTGGGCGGATGCGTGCACGCAAGGCCTGTATCTCAGCGAGGCTCTGGGCGGCGAGGTTGATGCGCCATTGATGTTGAATATAAAAGTAACGCAATATAAGAAAATAGATGACGGCACTTATCGTCATGATGCGTAACAAGAAAAGGGTATCGTAAGTATCATCATGGATAGTGGCATAGAAAAACAGGTTGGCTTTACTGACCAGTAAAGAGACCAGTAAACTGATCGCCATCATCACACAGAAAGACAGGCCCAGACAGAGGCCCTGTTTCTGTTGATGCAGCCAGTTTCGCAGCAGGCACAGTGCCGCAGTGTTTAGAAGAGCTATCCACAACATCAGCAGTGAAGACAGTGCGAGATAGTTCCAGAACGGGGCGGGATCGGAGGTAGCAACCATGGCAAAAATGATCGCCAGGACCTCGGTCAGCAATACCACGATAAAAATATTGCGTACATCACAGAAGTCGGGCAGGACACAGGCATTCAGTGAAGCAGCATCATCAGAGCTGTTTTTTGCAATATTTTCAGGCATTTACATTAAATAGACGAGACCGATGGGAAAGCAAGTCTGAGCGGGTTTAATCGTCAGTAAAATACAAAAATAATAACCCCGCAGCGTTTGATATACTGCACCTGACTTTAGGATATGAAAGCAGCAGAACAGATTATGAGCGACAAGAAACAGAAAATCAGCAAGGTTAAAAATGCTTCCTGGGGAGGCCGGTTCAGCGAGCAGACCGATGCGTTTGTAGAAGCCTTTACGGCATCGGTCCAGTTTGATCAGCGTATGTATAAACAGGACATCGCGGGTTCACGTGCACATGCAAAGATGCTCAATAAAATTGCCGTGCTCAGCGATACTGACCTGGACACTATCCTGAAAGGACTGGATAAAGTCGAAACCGAGATTGAAACGGGTCAGTTTGAATGGTCGGTTGCGCTGGAAGATGTGCATATGAATATAGAGGCACGTCTGACTGCCCTGGTGGGTGATGCGGGTAAACGCCTGCATACCGGACGCTCCAGAAACGACCAGGTAGCAACGGATATCCGGTTATATCTTCGTGAGCAAATAGCGTACATTATTAATGAAATAGAGCGGCTTCAGCAGGGTATCCTCGATGTGGCGGAGCGTGAGGCGGAAACGATCATGCCAGGATTCACCCATCTGCAGGTGGCTCAACCGGTTACGTTTGGGCACCATCTAATGGCCTGGTATGAGATGCTAAAACGGGATGCTTCTCGTTTTGACGATGGCAGTCAACGCATGAATATCTCACCGTTGGGTGCCGCTGCGCTGGCCGGTACCAGTTACCCGATCGACCGGGCTTTTACCGCCAGAGAACTGGGGTTTAGTGCACCCAGCCAGAACTCTCTGGATTCGGTCAGCGATCGTGATTTTGCTATCGAGTTCTGTAGTAGTGCTGCTATCCTGTTAGTCCATATGTCGCGTATGTCGGAGGAACTGGTTATCTGGTCGTCGGCACAATTTGACTTCATCGAACTACCGGACCGTTTCTGTACCGGTTCATCCATCATGCCGCAGAAAAAAAATCCGGATGTGCCGGAACTGGTCCGGGGAAAAACAGGGCGTATCAATGGTAATCTCATCAGTTTACTGACGCTGATGAAATCACAGCCATTGGCGTATAACAAAGATAATCAGGAAGACAAAGAGCCGTTGTTCGATACCGTCGATACCGTTCTGGGATGTCTGCGGGCATTTGCTGATATGGTACCAGCGATCCATTGCAAACACGACAATATGTATAACGCAGCAAAGCAGGGGTTTTCCACCGCGACCGATCTGGCGGATTATCTGGTACGGAAAAGTTTACCGTTTCGGGACGCGCATGAAGTGGTGGGCAATGCGGTGGCGAAGGGAGTGAAAGAAGGCAAAGATCTGAGTGAGTTAACACTGGAAGAGTTGCAGCAATTTTCAGATAAGATCGAAGGTGACGTGTTTGATGTTTTAACCCTCGAAGGTTCGGTCGCCTCGCGTGATCATACGGGTGGCACGGCACCGGTGCAGGTCAGGAAGGCTGTCGCTATAGCCAGAAAAGCATGAAGGCCGGGCATTTCCGATGCCTGAACATATTAACAAGGCACATGAAACGGATATGTTGTATTCAGGATGTACGTAGATACAGCCATGTAAGCCCGTACACATACCCTGATTAAACCGCCGTTCATGTACCGCTGAACGATATACGGGTGAGAGTTACTGATGTCTTTGACACATTTTGCTCCAGCAGCCAATCTGCTGTGGAAATACCTGGAAAGTGAAGGTATAGACCCCGAACCTCTCTATAGAAAAGCAGGCATCGCACCCGAGCTTCTGCATGATCCGGGCGCACGGATCAACGTAAGCCGTGTCGATACACTCTGGCAGCAGGCAGCGCTGGCTATCGAAGGTAGCTGTTTTGCGGTAAAGATGGCGCAGTTCTGGCATCCTTCCCAGATCGGTGCTCTGGGGTACGCCTGGCTGGCAAGTTCCACACTACGGCGCGCTTTTAAGCGAGTCGATCGTTATATCCACGTGGTCACGGAAGATCTGGATCTTCAGCTGAGCGATATTCCGGCAGGCCTGAAAGTCAGTATCGATATGGAAGGTTCGATATTTACCTTACCGCAGCATCATGATCTGGTACTGAGCATTTTGATGCACATGTGCCGCTTTAATTTTGGTGATGAGCTGGTAGCAACACAGGTGAGTCTGGCGCACCCTGAACTGGAATGTTCGAAACAGGTCATCGATTATTTTCGCACCGACATCCAGTTCGATGCTGAGCAGAGTGGCTTTACTATCGCCAGGGGAGATGCCGACAGGGTCCTGCCCTCGGCAAACAGGCAGATCGCTTTGATGCATGATGAGATGTTGACGCGATACCTCATCGAGATTAAGCAGGGCGACATCGTGCAACAGGTCAAATCCATTATTCTGGAAAATCTGCCGGATGGTGCGGTTACCGACAAGCTGGTCGCAAAGCAGTTGAATATGAGCGAGCGTAGCCTGCAACGTCGGCTGCAGGAAAATCAGACGACATTCCGGTCTATACTGGAAGGCGTTCGCGAGATGATGGCGAAGCAGTACATCAAAAATCCGATGAACCAGATGGGTGATGTCGCTTTTTTACTGGGTTTTTCTGAGCAGAGCGCTTTCTCGCGAGCTTTCAAGAAATGGACCGGTCTGTCGCCACTCGAATACCGGAATACCCGGTAAGTCACTCAGGGTTCAACAGGCTTCGTTTCATCGAGCAACAGGCTCAGTAGCCAGATGGCCTGGGCGGTAGCATGGAAATCTGCTTTCGGTTCTGCAATTTTTGGCAACATACTGGTATGGGCGAGCACTTTGTTCTTTCCAAGTGCCAGCACCGGATCCAGGTCATCCCAGCTTCCGTCCTCGTTCTGGGCCTGTAAAAAACGGTTTATCCATACCGGTTTAACCCGATCATAGGCTCCGGTATCGACCAGCATCAGTATCCGTTGAATATAAGCGTCACCGACACGAAAATCCCAGCTTAATTCAGAGAGAACCTGTTCTTGCAGGGCCAAAATCGTATTATTAACAGTGTCATCATAGCCACACTGGTAGCGTTGCATAAATCGCAGGCCCATCAGCTGATGGGTTATGCACCGTGGGTGAAGATAGTGAACAGGGCAGGCTCCCGGCTGCATCTGCTGCTGGATGAGAGGCTCAGTCGAGAGATCTTCATCACAGCTCAAGGCGTAAAAGAAGAAGGTCTGATAAGGCTGTAGTTTAGAGAATGCACTTATGTCTGGCATCCTGGGGTGATAAAATTTATCGAACATGGGTGTCGATATATTGGGTGGCTGGGTATCCAGATGTGCTTTTTTATATCTGGAATAAATCTTTTCCAGAGCGGTATCGTGAGAGACTTCTGCCGCCTGCTTGATCATCCACCACAGTATCGGGTTCGGGATGCTTTCGATTTCGGCATAACTTGATCCTATCCAGCTCACGGATCGGTGAAAATGTGTCTGTAACACAGCATGAGAGGGCGATTTTTCATCACGGTTGTTCAGTGACACCTGCCAGAAAAAAAGACCGGTAAAGACCAGGATAGAAAGTAACAGGAAAAGCAGGGAGGTACGAAAGACTTTTTTCATTCTAAGACAACATCAGGGCCTCACGGAGGCTATTTCAGCTCGGCATTTAAAATAGAAACTACCTGATGGGTCAAATCGCGTAACTCATCGATGAGCTGTGCTGAAATGTCGGTAGAGCCGTCACGGCCGATAATCTCGATGGCTTCGGCTTTTTTGGCCAGCCCGAATGCGCCGATACTGCCGCAGGAACTTTTCATCTTGTGGGAGATATTGAACAGGTGTTCTGCATTATTCTCGCTTATGGCTGTTTCGATCCCCGCCAGTTGTTCGGGCAGGCTCTGCAGGCACATGTTGATAATCTCGGTGAACGTATCGCCCATCAATTCTTTCATTTCAGTGAATGCAGCCGCATCCATGGCAGTTTGTGACATAGTTTATCTCTGGTAATTAATCTTTATGCAGGCGTGAGTGTGAGTCACCGACGATGACGGCTTCGGGGACATTGGTTTTTAGTGTGGAAACAATATCACCATAAACACCGGGAATGGCTTTGAAGGAGACCCAGAGTGTGTTGAGTTTCATATCGACATTGGCAAATAAAATATCATTACCGAATTGTTTTAATGCGAATTCGATGTTTGCCAAGGTGTCCTTTATATATTGTTCAGGTTTGGTTTTAAGTTTTGGAATGATCATCAACAGGTCGCTTACCGGGCCGCCTTCTTCATCACGCGTAGGAGCAAGCTTCCACAGGGGCTCTGCGGGGGTAAGGCCAATGCTCAGTTTTAGTCCTGTTTTATCCATACCGGGAACTCGTTATTTATAATGAATCTGGTATAGATATTAGCCAAACTAACCGATAAAGGCGAACTTATTTTAATAAAGGTTTTTACAGTGATTACAGGATTTCTGTGAGCCAGTTGCGGATATGGTGAATTTCTTCGATACAGACAGCATGGGCCATATCATATTCGTACCACTGCACTTCCATGCCCAGCGTTTGAAGCCGCGTCATGCTCTGCTTGCCGTATTCATAGCTAACGACATCATCCTGGCGGCCATGCGCCATAAATACTGGTATGTCGATGGCATTCTCGGCGATCTCACTGGCCAGGGTATCAGGCAGGGGCAGGTAGGTTGATAATGCCATGATGCCCGCGAGCGGAGTCGGGTAGCGACAGCCACAGTGCAGGGCGATCGCTCCGCCCTGGGAGAAACCGGCGACGACGATCCGAGCGGGATCGATACCATCGGCGACTTGCTCATCGCAGAGCTGTTTCAAAATGGCAGAAGCTTCTCTTATCCCGGCTTCGTCTTCTTTTTCTGTGATAGAAAGGCTACTGATATCGTACCAGCCAGGCATGGGATATCCCTGATTAATGGTGATCGGCCGTATCGGTGCATGAGGAAAGATAAAACGGATGGCATAATGTGAGGGTAATTGCAGTTGATCGACGATGGGAACAAAATCATTGCCGTCTGCCCCCAGGCCGTGCAGCCAGATGATGGCTGCATCGGGTTCATGCTGTGTTTCTATGATAATGGAATCAAGTTCAGACATAATAACCGTATATAAGGGTTTCGTTGTGAAGCGAATATTGCAATAATAATCGTCAGAGAACAATGAATGAATCAAGGAAAGCCATACAAAATGAAAAAAATACGGTTTTTACTGATGGCGATGCTGTCATCCTGGTTGATCGCCTGCGGAATGCAGGGGGATTTATACCTGCCGAATGAAAAAAAATCTGGCGAAAAGGAGAAACCCTTGAATAAGCATGCAGAGAATAAGCGTACCAGTCGTATAATATTAAAGGTGACCTACAAGACGTAACGATGGATTATTTTAACTATAAAGAAGGCCGACTATGGGCGGAAGAGGTCGATATCAGTGCAAATATTGAACAATGGGGTACGCCGTGTTACGTCTATTCACGCGCGACCATCGAACGTCATTGGCATGCTTTCGATTCGGCACTGGGCGGACGGCCTCATCTGATCTGTTATGCGGTAAAAGCCAATTCCAATCTGGCAGTATTGAATGTGCTGGCCCGTCTGGGCTCGGGCTTCGATATCGTCTCGATGGGTGAGCTTGAGCGCGTGTTACGTGCTGGCGGCAGTGCCGATAAAATCGTATTTTCCGGGGTCGGTAAAACAGCCGAGGAGATGGCGCGAGGACTGGATGTGGGGATACGCTGTTTTAATGTGGAGTCTCGATCAGAGCTACAGCTGTTAGAGCAGGTGGCGGCAGATCGAGGTGTGCAGGCACCGGTCTCGCTACGTGTTAATCCCGATGTCGATGCAAAAACACACCCTTACATCTCGACCGGATTAAAAGATAATAAATTCGGTATCGCTATCGATGAAGCACCGGAGGTTTATCAGGCCATCGCTGACTCGGCCCATCTGAGTGTGGAAGGTGTCGATTGTCACATCGGTTCACAGTTGACCGAGGTTACGCCTTTTGTCGATGCGCTGGATAGAGTGCTGGCACTGGTTGATCGTCTGGAGAAAAAAAACATA